>DATLTW010000017.1:0-10252 GCA_035533495.1 Acidimicrobiales bacterium
AGAGCACGCGACGTAAATCAACCCCGAGCTCGGCCATCGCCACGACGCCGGGATCGTCCACGCCCACCACGGCCGCCCAGTGACCTTGGGCGCTGGCCTCACTCAAGAGACTCAGCGCGAGGCTCAGTCCCCCAAGACCCATCGGCGCCTCGACCACGACCGTGGAACCACGCCGCAATCCCGCGTCGGGAACGAGCGCGCGCCACGGTTCGCCGAGGGGCAGCGTACGGCTCTTCGCCAACGAAACGGGGCGCAGCGTCGCTCGAAGTTCGGGCGAGAGCGAGGGGCGCGGAAGCGAAAAAGCGAACATACGTTCGTAAGAGTAGCCACTCGCCGTCACACGCGCCAATGGCTGCAACGCGAGGCAAACTGGGTCTATGTGTGGTCGAATCGCTCTCTTTACCCCGCCGGCCCGACTGGCCCGGTTCCTCGACGCGGCCCTCGCCGCGGGCCTCGACCCCGAGGGACACCCCAGCTGGAACGTCGGACCCCAGCGCCGTCTCTTTGGCGTCACCGAGCACGACGGCGCGCGCGTGCTCGATCGCTACCGCTGGGGACTCGTACCGAGCTGGGCCAAGGAGGCCTCGATCGGCAATCGACTCTTTAACGCGCGCGGCGAGACGGTCGCTGAGAAACCCTCGTTTCGTAGCGCCTTCGCCAAGCGCCCCTGCGTAGTCCCGGTCGACGGATTTTACGAGTGGGACCATCGCCCCGGTCGCCATCGACAACCGCACTACTTCACCCGCCGCGACGAAGAGCTGCTACTCTTCGCCGGACTCTACGAACACTGGCGCAACCCCAAGGACCCCAGTGCCGAACCCCTGGCGACGTGCACCATCATCACCACATCGCCCAGCGTCGACCTCGACGAGATCCACGACCGCATGCCGGTAGTACTGAGTAGCGACGACGTCGAGACCTGGCTCAACGTCGAAGACTTTGGGCCCGACGAGCGGTTGCAACTGTTACGTCCGGCGCCCGAGGGGACGCTCACGCACTACGGCGTCGACACCGCCGTCGGGTCGGTGAAGAATGACGGGCCCGAACTCACCGAGCCCCTCGAGCCCCAGTCGTTCTTCTAACACGACGGTCCCGCGCCGCCGTCCCCTAACCTGAATCGATGACGTTGCGCCTTCGTCCGTATCAACTCAGCGACGAAGCGGCGGCCCTCGCCGCGCACGACGCGCTCCTCGCCGACGATTTCCACTTCTTGCTGAGTTGGCATCCTTCGATGACCTGGGCTGAGTTCCTGCTCGCCCTCGAGAACCAGCGACGGGGTCTCAACCTCTCCGAGGATCAGGTGCGAGCGGTCCAATTGGCCGCCGTCGTGGACGACGAACTCGTGGGACGTGTCTCGATTCGCTTTACGCTGAATGAGTTTCTCGCCCAGCACGGCGGGCACATTGGTTACGGGGTCGTGCCGGCCCATCGTCGCAGGGGCTACGCGACCGAGATCTTGCGCCAGGCGCTCGTGGCGATTCGAGCCGAGGGTGTCGAACGGGTGTTGGTGACTTGTGAGGACGGCAACGTTGGCTCTTCTGGCGCCATCGAGCGGGTCGGCGGGGTTCTCGAGTCGATTGTGCCCTCAGAAGTTGGTGGTCCCAGATTACGCCGGTACTGGATCGTCTAGTTGCGCGCCCCTGAAATTGAGCGTTGGAGGAGTACTTCGCGCGTCGTTCGTGGTCGGTTGGCCCCGAGAAAATGTCCCTAGACAGCCGAAAACCCCGAGTGACCAGTGAGCCGAAGCTCACCCGCCCCTCGGGGTTTCCGAGGCACGCCAACTCTGTTCCGTGTCGGACAGAACATCTTTGACGGCAGGCACTCCACGCCATTTGCCTGTTCCGAACAGCGGACCGAACTCCGCTGCCCGTTTAGAAAGATTCCGTTCCTCTTGCGAGGTCCCTCGTCCCCCTACTTCCTTCTCCCCTTGCGGCTCGAAGAATTGTTAGCAGGTACTGCGTGAACTACGTGAGACACTGTGCCAGAGATTTCTCCCTGCACTAGGGCCACAGGGGGAAATCACAAACTTTTGCCCAGTCTTGGACCAGTTATCCACCATTTTCTCTTCGAAGCAACCACATACCAACTACTTAGTCGCATCTTTTCCACAGTTCAGGGGCCCGGTTCAGGGCCCGACGATGAGATCTGGGTCGGTCGCGCCGTTCCTGGAGCCGACCCGGCGCTTCATCCACCACGAACTACGGAGCTGTGATTTGCTCGAGCCAGCGCCCGTGCGCGTGACACCAACCCCAACGCTGCGGCGAAGACCCCGGGCGCGTCAAGACGACCTGGGAGGCCCCGCGCCGGCGTGCCTGGTTGTCCACTTCAAGGCCGGGCCATTGGGTCAACGGCGAGTCAATCGAGATCCAGGCCACGTTATCCACCAGGCAAGACTGCGAAAGTTTTGCAAAGTAGTCACGACGTTCTGGCGGTGTGAAGTAGAACGCCACCCAGGTATCCATCACAACGGTCATCGCCGCGGGATCAGCCAGCGCCAGCGCGTCGTCTAGGCGTTCCAGCGCGCGTCCCTTCAAGACTGTTGCCGCGGGCCAGGACGGTCGGGCCAGGACGATCGCGTCAAAGCGCTCGTGGCGTCGACGCTCCTCGGGCCACAGGCACGCCTTCAACCAAAGACGATCGTCCCTTCGCTCGAGGTCCAAGGGATGCGGATCGATCCCCACGCGAGCGATCACTCGGGGCAGCGGGCTTCTTCGATCGGTTGGCGTACGGTCCTCACAGACCAACGTCAAGGGATTGCCGTCGTCTCGCTGACGAACCGGGAACTGGTCGAAGCAGAGGTTGATGCCCGCCGACGTGCCCACGTCGATGACGTTGATGGGTACCGAGTCGCCCGCGACCAGGTCGCCGACGACCGCTTGGATCACCGCGCTGCGACCGGGCTCGTTGGTCTGGGTCGAGCGGCTCAGTTCCCCACGCACCAACTCAGGTGCGCCGTGCACGACTTTCAGCACGACGCGCGCGGCGCCGTCGGGATCGTCGAGTTGACCGTTTCGCGCCGATTCGTAGAGCGGCCCGAGCTCGGGGTGACCGCGAAGTGCCGCCAGATGCAATGTCGCCAGAATGAGCATGGGGTTTCTCTGTTCGACACGAACGCCCGCGAGTAGTTTTAGCGCGAGCGGGTCGTCTTCGAGTTTGGCGAGAAGTGCAGAGTAAAAGGGCAGTCGCTCAAAATCTTCGGGCGCCAACGCAAAGTGATAGCGCTTTCGTGCGTCATCGAGATCAAGTTCGGACGGTGCGATTCTCCAACCTTAATTTGAGCGTGAGATCCCTCATCGGCAAGAGGCCCGCCAGACGCTCGGCCCATGACCGAACGGATCCATCACTCGAGCAGACGCCGCTAACGCTTGCGCGACGACGTACTGACGAGATGGCTATAGACCACGATGTTGGACTCGTAGTGACCAGTGGCGTGGTCGAACGTTCCCCCGCACGTCACGAGCTGGAGCGACTTGGTACCGTGCGAACCATAAACCAGCTGATCGGGAAAGGCCGTCTTTGAGTACTCCACCACGCTGGTGACGGCAAAGCGCGTCACGGCCCCATCGGCCAGAACCACATTGATGCGGTCGCCGGCCTTGAGGTTCTTCAGATTGAAGAAGACACCCGGTCCCAAGTACGAGTCCACGTGCCCGAGGATGACGGCCGAGCCCATTTGACCTGGCGCCGCTCCGTCGACGTACCAACCAACCGTCGTGGTATTGGTCGGCACCATGACTTGGTGATCCGCTTGCAACCCGAGCGTGCCGACGCTCGTTGTGACCTGTATCGCGGGAATCGTCAGTTGCACGGGACGTGATCGGGACAGCGCCGGAATGGCTATGACCCGATGAGCGGCGACTTTGGTTGGTGCTTTGGCGAGCACGACCACGTTCGCCGTACTCGGTGCGCTCGTTGACCACAGGCCAACGAACGACACCGCACTAACAATCAACGCTGTCGCGGCTATGAGCCACCACGTCAGCTGGCGATACGAGCGCCTCTCACGAACCACGTGAGTGGCCACCGGATGATGCACGGCCACGTTGGCGACGAGAGCGCAGGGCAATTGAACCTGCGGCGAGGGCAACGGCGAGAGCACTAAATCCGATTAATCCCTTGGGCAAACCAGGTCCTGACGCGCCACCCTCACCAGTCGCTGGTGCACCGACGGGAATAGTCGTGGTGGAGTGATGAGTCGTCGTTGTCGTGACCGGAGCGGTGGTGGTCGTCGTGGGCGCGACTGTCGTCGTTGTGGTGGGCGCGACGGTCGTGGTCGTGGTGGGCGCGACGGTCGTGGTCGTGGTGGGCGCGACGGTCGTGGTGGTGGTGGCCGCAAGGGTAGTGGTCGTGGTTGCGGCGGAGGCACAGCTTTGCGCCGTAACGTTGTTGGTATCGAGGGTCACTGCGCCGGTCAGGGCGAACACTCCACCGCTAACATTCGCTCCGGTGTCCAGAGTCGCGTTCGACTCGGCCAGAATCGTACCGACGAACGCCGTCCCGGTGCCGAGCGTGGCCGAACTGCCAACCTGCCAGAAGACGTTACAGGCCTGCACGCCGCCTGTGAGAACCACCGAGCTACCTGACGCGGTGATCAACGTTGAACCGGCTTGAAAGATAAAGACTGAATTCGCGTCGCCGTTCAATGTCAAGGCGCCCGTGAGATTCAGCGAACTCCCCGAATTGTAGACGCCCGCCGTCAAGGCAGGCCCTCCACCGAGGGTGCCAGCGGCCACGGTCGTAGCGGGCGTTTCGCCTGCTAACAAACCGTAGGTGGTGGTCGCTGCGTTAATGGCCGCGAGCGACGCCGGGTCGGCGGCGCCTTGGGTACCGCTGACCGTGCCGGGCCCACCGGGCTTTAGGCCCACAATGGACGTGCCCGGCGAGAGTCCTACGTCACCAGTGATCACGGAATTTCCGGTATTGGTAATGGTGGAGCTCGCGATCACCGCGTACGGCAACGCGGCGCCCAAACCCGGGTTAGTCGCGGCGGCGAAGGCGGGTGTGCCACCAAAGGACAACAACGTCACGAAACTGAGGGTGGCTACACCAAGAGCCCCAAGACCGACGCGCGCGGCGGAAAAGGAACTACGGCGGCGATGTGATCCTCGCATCTTCCAGAAATTGAGTCGGAAGGAAGAGGGACCACTTACTGGGCTGTTCGTACGCATGCTCGACACTGCTCTCGGGAACGAATTAAGTTCAACGTCAGCGAGGTTGAAAACCGATTCCTAGCAGTCAATAGTATCGCCATTCAGGCTATTTAGCGAGATGGTTGCTTACATTCGACTTAGAGGAGGTGCGAAGGACATCTGGAGGTCAATGATTCGTGGACAATACGCCGTATACATTATGTCGTCGTCGTCATCGGAGGGTGCCGTCGACAGGCTCAATGGGCAAGGAATGAAGTGTTGACGACCGTACAAATCATCGAAGAACCTCCGACGCTTGTCGCGCGTGCCATATTGGTGGTGAGTCAATCAACGCGGGTCGATCGTCACGGGCGACCCGGCGAGTCCCCTTCTCCTCTGGCAATGATGCGCTCGTCATTACTAACAGAAGTGCCATTGTCGGGCGCCGCGCGACGTCGTTGACGTCGGATATTGATCCGGAGTTGCGCCACGCGACCGACACCAACGGCGAGAACGACGATGGCGCCCGCCAGGGCCGCGGCGAGCAGCGCCACGGCTCCGGGCATCCGCCCACTCACCGAAAAGAAGTTGATGCGCACGTCGTGAGTATTCTGAGCAATGAAATCGACTAAGGCGACGCCAAAAAGTACAGCGACAAAGACCGCCGCCCACGCGGCGGAGATGCGGGTATGACGGAACCGCTCGGCGTCGCGGTGCGCACGTCGCGTACGGCGAGATCGATTCGCCTGTTCGCCGGTCTCTGACGCCCCGAGCTCGCTCGAGGACGCATCGTCGTTCGTCGGGGCTTCACTTTCGGGGCCATTACCTGTCTCGCTCATGACTTCATCAACTCCATCTTCGTGGGTTATCGACGAATTTACATAACCCGTTCCCAAACTTCAATTTTTAGTGACCAATCACGGTGAATCTGGTGTTACTCCATATATTCCCGATCCCGATAGACACCGTATTCATTAACGTTCCCACGCGCCAATGACTGACGCGGAACGACGAGTAACGACCCCGACATACCTTAAGAGGAGTCCTTGCTCGCGCGCGGTCAGAAATTCCCGCCAGGAATTTCTGGTCAGCGTATGGACTTCTAGGTTTTGGAGACCTCGCGTGTCCTCAGCGGGTGATCGGTCACCCTGGGCGATCGTGATCTCGAGTCGGGATTAGTTTGCTGTCGGGTTTCGTTGGTGGTTAAAAGGCTGAACTTCTGGTGGACCTTGGTCGAGTAGCCGAGGGGAATCTCACCCCTCGGCTCTCACAGAACCGTACGTGAATCTCTCAACTCATCCGGCTCTTGCAGGTCGGTTGGTAGTTGCAACGATGAGGTGCCAGTGGGCAAAGAGGCTGGGGTTTAGCCGCCGAACGGCCTTGAGCCAGTCCCACGCCTTCAATGGCTCTCGTCGCAGTCGTTTGAATTTCCGCAGTGCCCATCGAACAAGATGCTCGTCGATGCGCACTGCAACGAAGTACAACTCAGAGCGGTAGAACGCCCCGTAATAGTTCAACCAGCCCCGCACTTGAGAGTTAATCTCCCGAGCGAGACCGGCTAGGTCCGTGCCACTGCGACGATTGAGGTGCCAGTCCCTGATCTTCTTGCCGACCGCCTTCTTCGCCTTGGCGCTCATCGCCGGAGAGAAGCCGACAAAGACTCCTTGACGACCCCTGACTTGGCGAGCCCGAAAGGTGTAGCCGAGGAAATCAAAACTGGTATGTTCCGAATTTCCTCGACGCTTCGCGTCTTTGCAGTACACGACCTTCGTCTTGTCGGGATGCAACTCAAGTCCCAAGGACCCGAGCCGCTGGCTGAGTGCGGCCCAAAGAGTTCGAGCCTGGGCCTCGGTGTTGCAGTGGATTACCGCATCATCCGCGTAGCGCTCCCATGGGCAGCCCGGAAACTCCCGGTCCATCCACTTATCGAACGCGTAGTGCATGAATAGGTTCGCGAGCAACGGCGAGATTGGAGAACCCTGCGGGGTCCCCTTCTCCCGAGCGACGAGGGTTCCGTCTGGCATCTGCATGGGGGCCGTAAGCCACCGCTCGATGTAGAGCAGAACCCAGCGCTCGTCGGTGTGGTGCGCCACCGCTTTTAACAACAGATCATGGGGGACGCTGTCGAAGAAGGCCCGGACGTCAAGGTCCAACACCCAGTCCTGTTTCCAACAGCGCTTGCGCGTCACGGCCAGCGCGTCGTGGGCACTTCGCCCCGGACGGTAGCCGTAACTGTCGTGATGAAAGATCGGTTCTACCTTCTCCTCCAACACCATCGCCGCTGCCGTTTGGGCAATTCGATCCGCCGTATTCGGCACACCTAATACCCGCACCGCAGCCCCATGGTCCTTCGGTATCTCCACCGCGCGCACCGGTCCGGGAAAGTAACTTCCCGAACTCATGCGGTTCCACAACGTGTAGAGATTGTCAGTCTCATTATCGCTGAACCGACTGATGCTCACGGCGTCCACGCCCGACGCTCCGCCGTTCGCTTGGACCTTCTTCCACGCCTCAAAGACGAGACGCTTAGGAATCTCAAACGACTTCACTTTCAACTGTGGTTCGCCCATCAGTTCCTTCTCCAAAGAGTTGACATCTGGGTGACCTGACCTGCCCGACCCCTTCGCTCCAGTTCCATTACAGAACCTTCGTCACTACTACGGGTCGGTCCGCCCCTGTGCCTCGCGTCGGTACTCTTACCCGCGCGGTCTTGACCACGCGGGGTTCTCCCTCTTGACGACCAGCGGGGCAACGTCGCCCTTTTCAACTGACCATCAGTATCGAGACTCCAGGTTCTCCTGTTCCGTGCCAGCGCCTGTAACGAACTCACGCCACCTCTACACCGGACACCGCCAGGGCCACAAGCAGGCCGCTCCCTGGCTGAGGCTCGCCACGAGGGCGCGCCATTATCCCAGGGACGTAACCCAGCCCTGGTTTCGATGCCATCTCTACTTATTTTTCGATGCGTCAGCAGTGGTTCACACACGTTCGTCTTTTCGTTACACAACTGACCCGCTGTTAGCGAGCCTTTTCCGCAGTCGCTTCCCACCCCGGCTCTTGACCGACATGACACTGCGGCGCTTTGGGATCTCCGCCTACACGGCGAACCCGGAGGGCCTACCTCCATCACTGGCAGAGCACGATTCGTGCTGACGATTTTCTACATGGTCAACACTCCCCTTTCAGGACACACAGTCACACAATAAGAACCGGGACGCCAAACTGGCTGGGCCAGTGATCGACCTCGCCTAAACGGTCCTGGAAGATGTTCAATTTTTAGGTTTATCGTCTCAACGACGCGCCAGTCGTCGCGGAGTAGAGAACTCTCAAAGGCAGCGTGAGGGTTCAACTCGGAGACCCGACGAAACAGATACCTTACGCTGGCTGTGAGATTTAATTCTGTCCACGAAGTCGCTAACGACGGATTCACTCTCCGCTCACAAATCCATTGGAACCGAAGATCACTTCGCGAAGCGCAGAGTGGATCTAATCGTTTCACAATCTGAACTCCCCCACCCGTCTTCTACTAGCCGCAGAAAAACTCGGCTGACATCGAGAAGACCCTTCTGGTTAGCGTAACTAGGTCCTTCATACTTGAAGGACCGACACCCTAACGCTCCAAAAGCCCTCTGAAAGTCCTGGACCAATTACCCCCGCATTTGATGTACCGTTCGTCCTACTGGCTAGTCAATAGATGAGGAGAAAACATGGCGACGTTTTCTGATGGCGCCGTAGCAGAGTTGCAAGGTTACATGGTTGGCAGAGTTTCACGACCTGGCGAAATCAATTATGACGCGGCGGTCAGCATTTGGAACGGTGCAATTACTCGACGACCGGCAATTGTCGCTAGTTGCGCGAACAATGACGATGTGGTCGCAGCGCTCGCGTTCGCGCAACGAGAAGGCCTCGAGGTTTCGGTTCGCGGCGGCGGTCACAACTACGCCGGGTTCGCGCTCTGCGATGACGGTTTGATGATCGACTTGACGCCGATGAGTTCGGTGAGCGTGAACGTTGAAACGCGCAGAGCGAAGTGCGGTGGTGGTACGACTTGGGGTGAGTTCGACGCCGCTACGCAATCGCACGGCCTGGCAGTTACGGGAGGTTTTATTAGTCGCACGGGGGTCGCTGGTCTGACTCTCGGCGGCGGAGTGGGTTGGCTCTCACGAATGGTCGGTCTGTCGTCAGATAATCTGCTGGGCGCCCAAGTGGTGACCGCCGACGGACGAGTGGTTCATGCGTCAGAGTCCGAGAATCCTGAGTTGCTCTGGGCTCTTCGCGGTGGTGGTGGCAATTTCGGAGTGGTGACAGAATTCGAGTTCGCCCTATTCCCCGTGGGACCAATCGTGCATCTAGCGATGTTTCTATTCAGTCCCGAGCAGGGTGGTGAACTGTTCAGGTTCGCGCGCGACTTCGTGAATGGTCTGCCCGATGAATGTGGCGTGTTCCTCGCCGGTTTGAGTGCACCGCCAGAGCCGTTCGTGCCCGCAGAATTGCACTTCACGCCGGTGTACGGGCTACTTCTTATTGGCTTCGGCGACGCCGATGCTCACGCGGAATTGATCGCCCCCATAAGGGAAAATCTCTCGCCCCTCGTCGAATTAATCACGCCTATTCCTTACGTTGACCTCCAGCAGATGTTCGACGCAAGTGCACCGTGGGGTCTTCACTCGTACGAGAAAGCCCTCTACCTCGCCGACATTTCTGATGGCGCCATAGAAACCATCCTTGAACATCAAGCGAAAAAAATGTCGCCACTGTCATTTACGCCCATCTTTGTCATGGGAGGCGCGTACCGCGGATTCGACGGCGAGACGACCGCCTTTGGCGGTAGACGAGACGTTGGCTACGTGTTCAATATTTCGGCCACAACCCCCGCGCCCGAGGACTACGACGCTGAACGTGCTTGGGTGCGTGCGTACTGGTCCGCTCTGGTGGAACACGCCGAAGGCGTGGGCAGCTACGTGAACTTCATGACCGAGTACGAGGAGGATCGAGTTCGTAGCGCGTACGGTTCGAAATATGATCGACTTGAAAACGTCAAGAGGATTTATGACCCCAATAACGTCTTTCACTTGAACGCCAACATTCCACCCAGATCCTGATTCGACAACGGTTTGCAATTG
>DATLTW010000018.1:0-4930 GCA_035533495.1 Acidimicrobiales bacterium
TATCAGGTCGGAGCGGTGAAGCCGGTCGCGCAACGAACCTATATGGCGGTCGACGGGGGAATGAGTGACAACCCACGGCCCGTACTCTACGGATCGGGCTACGAGGCATTTGACGTCGGCGATCCCTTAGCCACTCGACCCCAGAGCGTGCGACCGGTCGGCAAGCACTGCGAGAGCGGTGACGTCTTGATCGACGAAGCGTGGTTGCCCGAGTCGACGGTCGTGCGCAGCATCATCGCGACGCCTGTCACCGGCGCCTACGGCTACTCGATGGCGTCGAACTACAACCGAGTGCCGCGTCCAGCGGTGGTCTTCGCGCGCGAGGGAAGCGTGCGCGAAGTTCTCCGACGAGAGACCGTGGAGGACCTCGCGCGACTCGAGGTTTGAAAATCAACTCGCGCCAAGCGTGGGTTAGCCTTATTTGGTGACTTCTCAGACGGCTAAAGCCGCCCGCTTCTTTTCAGGCCGCGTGCGCGGCCAGAAGGGCCAGTCCAGCCCCGAGGATGTTGCGCGCGGCGTTCACGTCGGCGTGGGCCTCGTGGCCGCACCTCCGACAACAGAACTCCGCCTGGGTGACGCGGTTACCAGGCTCGACGTGTCCACACTCGTGACAGGTCTGGCTGGTGTGCCGGGGGTTCACGCCCAATACCGCCCGCCCAGCTTCTTCCGCTTTGGCTTCCAGGATCGAGCGGAACTGAGCCCAGCCCGCGTCGTTGATGCTTCGGTTCAGTGCGGTCTTGGCGGCCGCTCCGTTGGGCAGGAACTGCCCAACACTCTCGATGTCGGCCTTCGCCTTGGCTCGCCTGGTCATGTTCTTGACTTTGAGGTCTTCTACGACCAAGAGGCCGTACTTAGCGACCAATTGGCGCGCCACCTGGTAGTGGAAGTGGCGACGTTTATTGGCGACCTTTCGGTGTCGGTTCATGACGCTCTCGCGGGCGGCCCGACGGTTGTTCGATCCACGCTGTTTGCGCGCGAGCACTTGTTGGGCGCTGGCCAGCCGGTCGGCGCTGGCTTTGGTATAGCGTGGATTGTCCACAGACTCCCCGTCCGAGGTCACGAGGAAACTCGCTATGCCGACGTCGAGGCCCACGACCGCGCCCGTGCGGGGCAGATGCTTGGTGGCTACCCCATCGCACGACAAGACGAGGTGCCAGTGTCGGCCCTCGCGCTTGACCTGGATGGTCTTGAGCGTGCCCTCGACCTTTCGGTGTTGGGTGACTCGCACGTGACCGATGCCCTGGAGGTACACGCGACTGGTTTCGGGGTGCCACCGGCACCCGTTGCCATCAACGGGCCACAGCACCGAGTCAAAGCGGTCGACGGACTTGAACCGAGGGTGCCCCGGCGTCTCGCCGGCTTTTACCCTGCGAAAGAACGATTCGAAGGCCTTGTTCAATTGGCGCAGCGTGGCCTGCTGGGAGGAGAAGGATCACGTGGCCTGGGCGGGCACGAGGCCGCGGATCTCTTTCAGTTGTGCCGACTGGCGTCCGTAGGTGACAACTACTTTGGGACGTCGGGCCGAGAAGTAGTGGGGCGAGTGACGCACGACGAGTTCATAGGCGTCACGGCGCTCCTGGAGCGCGGCGTTGTAGAGACTGCGGTGGGCGTCGAGGCACTGGCCCAGGGCGACGTGCTGTTTCGCAGTGGGGCGAAGTCGGAACTTGTAGGTGCGTCTCACGCAGCCCGGTCCCACTGGTGCTCGATGACTCGCCGAACGTTTTGCTCGCACACTTCCCCGACCGACGTGACGAAGTACGACTTCGACCACAACACACTTTGGACTCGAAGTCCTAGGAATGCCGAACCCAGTACCCTCGCCACCTCAGCGGGAGAGTCGGCGGGGCCGACTCTCACAAAGATGTGCACGTTGTCAGGCATCACTTCGGAGGCAACGACGTTCCAACCGCGCTCGTCGGCAATTTCGCGAAGCAGCGCGTCCAATCGCTTTGCTATCAGACCAAGGAGGATGCCCTTGCGGCATTTTGGACACCAGACCATGGGTAGTCCGGGTGAGTTCATACCATCTGGACCACGACGAAATCGATCATCGGTCATGGAACGACGCTACGCACCAGGTGTGACATCTGCGGCACCGAACTTGCCCCCGATTCCCCTGACGGTCAATGTCGCCAATCCCATCGGGGGTTGATGATGGATTCGAGCCTCACCGAGATCGACCACGTCGCCATCGCCGTGCGCGATTTAGAAGCGGCGATTGACTGGTACGCACAGGTCTTTGGCGCGACGGTGGAACACCGAGAGATCGTCGAGTCCGACGGCGTGGAAGAAGCATTGGTGCGCGTCGCTGACTCCTACGTGCAACTGCTGACGCCCACTCGCGACGATTCGCCCGTCGCGAAGTACTTAGCGACCAAGGGCGAAGGTCTCCATCACGTGGCCTATCGCGTGGCGAACTGCGCCGAGGCACTCGACGCGGTGAAAGCGTCGGGCGCGCGCGTCATCGATCAAACTCCTCGACCGGGATCGCGCGGCACGACCGTGGCGTTCATTCATCCCAAGGCGTCGTTCGGCACGCTAATTGAGCTCGTTCAGGTCAACCACTAGTTCGTCGCGCGCCACGCACGTACCAGTGCTGCCCATTTTTCCTACTTACGGGTAACAAGAAATTCCTACTTCGCGGTAACGCTTGGGGTGTCTCTACGTTGCTCGATTTGGTGCTGGTGGGTCGTGGCCCCCAAATGACGCGGCGGTGCGTCTTGGCTAGCCTGGCTTCATATGGTGCATTCGATGGCGGAGCGTCTCAAGGAGTTAGAGGCCTTAAAAGCTGAAGCCCTTGTCGCTGGGGGTGAAAAGGCGATCGAGCGTCAACGCGCCAAGGGTCGAATGACCGCCCGGGAACGTCTGGAGTACCTCCTCGACGAAGATTCCTTCCAAGAGTTCGATATGTTGAACCGTCACGTGACCTCGGGAATGGGTCTCGAGGATTCACGACCCTACTCCGACGGCGTCATCACCGGCTACGGCAAGATCGACGGGCGCAAAGTCTGCGTGTACTCCCAAGACTTCACCGTCTTTGGCGGGGCGCTCGGTGAGACCCACGGCGAGAAGATTCAAAAGATTATGGACCTCGCGACCACGATGGGATTGCCCATCATCGGTCTCAACGACGGGGCCGGCGCTCGAATTCAAGAGGGTGTCGCGGGACTGCACGCCTACGGGGGCATCTTCAAGCGCAACGCGCGCGCTTCGGGCGTGGTGCCCCAGATCTCGGTCATCCTGGGACCCTGCGCCGGGGGCGCGGTCTACTCGCCGGCCCTGACGGATTTCATCTTCATGGTGAAGGACACGAGTCACATGTTCATCACTGGTCCCGACGTGGTGAAGTCGGTCACGGGCCAGGACGTGACGCTCGAAGAGTTGGGCGGTGCCCAGACCCACGCGACCAAGTCGGGCGTGGCCAGCTTTGTGCTGCCCGACGAAAAGAGCGTGCTCGACGAGGTCCGCTACCTGTTGTCGTTCCTGCCCTCGAACAACATGGAAGAGCCGCCGCGCATCATGACCGGTGACGACCCCGAACGGCTCTGTGAGGACCTGCGCGAACTACTGCCCGACTCACCGAATCAGCCCTACGACATGAAAAAGGTCATCACCTCGGTGGTGGACGGCGGGGACTACATGGAGGTGCAC
Source organism: Acidimicrobiales bacterium (assembly GCA_035533495.1). Taxonomy (GTDB): domain Bacteria; phylum Actinomycetota; class Acidimicrobiia; order Acidimicrobiales; family RAAP-2; genus RAAP-2. The sequence goes on from DATLTW010000018.1 coordinate 3,652, forward strand.
GCCACGTACGCCCAACAGGTGACCTGTGGCTTCGCGCGTTTGGACGGACACACCATCGGGCTCATCTCGAACCAGCCCCAGATCCTCGCCGGGGTCCTCGACATCGAGTCCAGCGAGAAGGCCGCGCGCTTCGTGCGCACCTGTGACGCCTTCAACGTGCCCATCGTCACGTTCGTGGACGTGCCGGGCTTCATGCCCGGGGTCGAGCAGGAGTACGGCGGCATCATCCGTCACGGCGCCCAGTTGCTCTACGCCTTTTGCGAGGCGACGGTGCCGCGCATCTCGGTCATTACCCGAAAGGCCTACGGGGGGGCGTACGTGGTGATGAACTCCAAGTCCATCGGCGCGGACCTGGCCTTCGCGTGGCCGACGGCCGAGCTCGCGGTCATGGGCGCCGCGGGCGCCGTGGGCATCGTGTACCGACGTGACATTGGCGAGTCGAGCGATCCCGAGGCGCTGCGCGCGCAACTGATCGAGGACTACGAGGAGCGCTACGCCAACCCCTACGTCGCGGCCGAGCGGGGTTTCATCGACGACGTCATCGATCCCGCCGACACCCGTCGAATTCTGGCGCGCTCGCTGGACCTGTTGCGAGGCAAGCGCGAAGATCTGCCGAAGCGCAAGCACGGGAACGTGCCGCTGTGAACTACGGACTGGCGCCCCGACCGGGGCTGGCCCCCGATGAGATGGCCGCCGTGGTGGCGGTCGCCGAAGAGTTGCTCAAGTCTGAAGGTCAACGCGTGAAAGACAAGCCGCCCACGTGGCGCTTTTCCGGACGGTGGTTCAACGCCGGACCCTTCACGCTACGTCGCCCGCATCACGCGAACTAGCCGATTCGATCAGGCCCAACAAGTCGTCCATAATCGCGCCCATTGAGTAGTCCTTGGGCGTGTAGATGGCGGCCACGCCCATCGCGCGCAGTGCGCGCGCGTCGTCGTCGGGCACGATGCCACCCACGACCACCTTCGCCTCGACGTGGGCGTCTACGAGCCCTTGGAGGACCCGTGGCACGAGGGCTAGGTGCGAGCCTGAGAGCACCGACAGGCCCACCACGTCCACGTCCTCGTCGCGCGCGGCCGCGACGATCTCTTCGGGCGTTAGGCGTATGCCCTGGTAAATAACTTCAAAACCGGCGTCGCGCGCGGCCACGGCGATCTGTTCGGCGCCGTTGGAGTGTCCGTCGAGACCGGGTTTGGCGACGAGCAGCCGCGGGGGTGTGCCACGTCGTTCGCCTAAGGCCCTCGAGCGAGCCACGAGTTCACTGAAGTTGGCGCCGCGT
>DATLTW010000019.1:0-23713 GCA_035533495.1 Acidimicrobiales bacterium
CGTGGCGACGTTGTAGTTCTCGGTCTCGCTGGCCATCGTGCCCGCGCCGCCACTGGGGTGGGGAAAGTTGGCGCTAAACGTGACGATGTAAGCGTTGATCGTCCACTGCGCGTAGAGGGTGGCGCTGGCGGTAAAGGCGTAACTGGCGCCGTTGACGTAAGCCACCCCGGTGCCGTTGGCCGCGGTGTTCCAGCCGGTGAAGGTGTAACCGGTCAACGTGAAATCGTTGGGAGATAGGCCCGTGGCGACGTTGTAGTTCTCGGTCTCGTTGGCCATCGTGCCCGCGCCGCCATTGGGGGTGAAGCTGACCTTCGCCATTGAAATGTGAGGCGTGACTTTGTTAGACGACAAGGAGGATGGCCCGGTACCGAACTTGTTGACGGCAGCAACCCGAAAGAAATACGTATCGCCGTTCGTCAAGCCGCGTACTTTACAGTCAGTCAATCTACAGGCGTAGATTCGTTTTGTTGGAAATACCTCAACGTCGTACCGGGTGATTCGGCCAATTCCCTTGGAAGCTGGAGGGCGAAAGGTCACCTTGGCCGAGACTTCACCGGCCAGAGCTCTGACGTCGCGAGGTGCGCTGGGCCGCGGGGAAGTTGTTGAAGCTGACACCGAGACAACGGGCAGCAACAAAAACGTAAGTGCGATGAACGCCGCCACGAAAGCGCGAAGCCCTCGGAGCTTGTTCGGTCTTCCCGTCACGTGTGCCGAGTGGCCCATGGCTCAATCCGCTAGCGCCTAAGGCGCAGTAGAAATGGACGCACACTCACGACTTTCAGCGTACGTGCCCATAGTCAATTCGAAACGTCGGGTCGGATTTTGAGATTCGGCCGATTGCCCATGACACAGGTGTCTCGATAATCTTACTTGTCCTTCAAGGGCTAACAGAAGGCGTGTGGTATCGCGGTTTAGTTCTTGGCTTTGGACTTGTTCAGAATCACGGCGGCACGAACGAGTGCCTTCAATGCCTTCTCGTTGATCTTCTCGCCCTCGAGAAAGTCGATGGCACGTCTTGTGTTCCCGTCAAGACTGGAGTTGAAGAGGCCCGAGAGATCCTGCAGCGTCGCCCCTTTGGCGAAGGTCATCTTCACGACGCACTTGTAAGTTTCACCGGTGCAGATCATTCCGTCGTGGTACCACACCGGAACCCCCCGCCATTTCCACTCCTCGACGACTTCGGGATCGGCCTCTTTGACCAAGGCGCGCAGCCGGCTGAGCATTTCACCCCGCCAGTCGCCTAACTCCTTGATTCGCGCGTCTATCAGCTGAGACGGAGACTTGCCTTTCTGGGGCCCGCTCTTCTTCATACCGTCTCTCTTCCTTTATTCCGAGGCTTTTATAAATAGGGTCATCCCCACCGAGCCAAAATTCTACTGAGCACTTCGATGCACGGGCTCTACACTCATCGCGCACACCGACGAGGGGCACTCGCCGGTTAGCGTCGATTCGATCAGCAAACGCCAGCTCAATGTCACAGGGAAAGAACCGGCTTCTTGAATGGTTCGAACATCGCCGATTGCCTCGCCGAGCGTCTGGATGCGAGAAGTGCATCACTTGCTATGCATTCGTTGTCACGCTGACAACTTGGTGGACCTTGGGGGACACGATTCGAACCGCGTCTCGGTAGTTCGCGACAAGGCCATCGTTCGCGGGTCGGATCATTCACAGAGTGCCGGAATCCCAGCCTTGGGCGGTCGGTTAACTCCACTCCTGGGTCCAACGCCAACGGTAGAGTCAAGCTAAGTGGAAGGGGAAACTCATGGATGAGGGAGAGCCAGTCTCGTATATGGGACTGCCCATTGGCACAGCCGTGCTCAGTTCCACGGATACCCAGTTCGGGACGGTCGAGCATGTCTTGCAGATCCCCGAACTGGACATCTTCGATGGTATTGCCGTGAAGACGAAGCACGGACTTCGATTTGTTGACCGAGATCAAATTACGGATATCACAACCACTCTGGTTCGTTGTGCGCTGACCGACGATGAAGCCGCGACTCTACCGGCGCCCGAAGGTACTCTTGTCCTCCATCCCGATACTGCTCGCGACGAAGGACCCTCCCTCACCGCTCGATACGGACGCCTTTTCGGTCGACAGCACTGGAAGGAACTGGAGTAACTGTCACCCAATCCCGGGGACAAGGACCACCTTTGGATTCCGCGGTCTCTGCGCATGTGGAAGCAGCGTCAATTTAGTGGGCGCTGAGGGACTCGAACCCCCGACCTGCTGAGTGTAAATCAGCTGCTCTAGCCAACTGAGCTAAGCGCCCGGAGAGACCAAGCCTAGATGGTTCCCGTGCGCTGAAAGAGCGTCAACAGTTCTGGCGTCGACGCGAAGACAGGTCGCCGGTGCACACGCTCTGAGGTGACAAGGGGCTCACCTTCGTACTCGCTCGCGACCGCACCGGCCTCTTGGACAACCAAGAGTCCACCCAAGTAGTCCCACGGATTAAGTGTGGACTGTTGCGCGACGGAAAAGACGTCGAGTGAACCGTCGGCCACCAGACAGATCTCAAGACTCGCCGCACCGAGAGAGCGATACTGTGCCCATCCCAGATGACGCGACGGCAGGCCCGAAAAACTCACGACGGCGCGGCTGATGTCCGTTTGGCCACTGGGCGAAATCAAAGTGCCGTCACGAAACGCGCCGCCGCCCTTCTCCGCCTCGTAGGTGGCGCCCGTCGCCTGGTTCATCACCAGGGCCGCCACCAGTTCACCGCCTCGAAGCACCGCGAGACTCGTCGCGAAGAACGGCACGCCGTGATCACAGTTGGTCGAACCATCGATCGGATCAACCACCACCGTCAACTCACCACTTCCCGACACGCCCGACTCCTCACTCACGACGCGAAAACCGGCGCCGAGCAATACGCGAAGCGCGATCTCGTCAGCAGTTATATCGAGGCGATACTGCGAGGCACGAAGTCCCGAGAAACCCTCACGTCGGCCCGACTGGACAATCTCGCCAATCTCGCGCGCGCACGCACGTAGTGGGTCCAATAGTGAGGGTGTCACGTAGTAACGGTAGTGGGGTGGAGGCTAACCTGAGTAGTAATGGCCGCCATTGACGTCGCTGGTTTCGTTGCCGACCTTAAGGACCACGCCGTTACCCACGGCTTTCACGTGCACGACGAACGCCACTTCGTGGAGACCTACTCGCTTCGCCAGGCGTGGGAGGTCGATCTGCACCCCGAGGACGGCTGTGGTGGTCCGGTCGATCTTCATATTGAACTCGACGTCGATCCCAGGACGTTGCTCGCGTTCGAAGACGCGGTGCTGGGCCTACCGGACGAGGTCGACCCACCCGATGAGTTTCACTTTCCTCTCGTTTTGACTTGGAGTCTGCCGCCGATGCCCCACGGGCCCGATCTCTTGCGACTGGCGATTGACCTCGCGCCCATCGGCGGGTTGGAGATGCCCCTCGAGGTCACCGCGACCGACGTCTTCGCGTCGCCGACCGAGAGTTCGGAGCGACGTATCTCCATCGTGGCCCGTCGAGCCATCTCCTTGAGCCAAGTAGCCAAGGGCGAAGACCCACTGTGTGACATCTTTGAGCGCGGGCGCAGCGTGAGCGACTTCTTGCTCCAATCCGCTGACTCGTGGCTCGGCTAGTTCGGCCGCTCAGCGTTCTGGCGACACTCACGTTGGCGAGTGTAATTTTGGCGTCGTGTGGATCGAGTAGCGCGGTGGCTGACGTGCGCCGCTCATGCGTGGACGTGAATCGCGCCCTCGCGCTGGAACGCCAGAGCGAGCAACCGGGACTGAGCACCGCGCAACGGAACCAAATTCAAGCCCGCGCCTTGAGTCGACTCTTAAAGGCGACCCCCTCGGCGGCAGCGGCGACCTCCCTCGACGGGAGTTGGAACCCGCTGATGACCACGATCAACGAAGCCGAACGCGTGCCGATAGTGCATCTCGAGAAGTCACTGACCCGACTGTGCAAGGTCGCGGACTCTTCGACGCCCTATCTCTAAGAAGTTCGGGGCAGTCGCTCGTAGAGCCAGGCCAGGGAGTTCTCCTCGAGCATGGACTCCTCCCAACCTTGGAGAAGATCCTCGAGGGCGGCCAGGGAGGGAACCTTGCCAATGACGACGACCGTGAGATCGTTTACCGGCTCTTCGGAAACCAAGAAATCACCGAACATGTCCTCGGTGACGAGCGCGTCGGGCTCGACCATCAAGTAGAGTTCGCCGGTCGCTTCGACCCACGACAGTTCATATTCGTTGTCCGCAGCGTCGGACCACTCGCCACCGAACTCGAACTCGGCGCTTTCGCGACGGGCCTCGTTCTGTTCGTAAAAGGCTTCGATATCCATCGGCCCAGCCTACGCCGCCACTATGTGCGCCGCGAGGTGCGTGGCCCGGACCACGCTGGCGGCCATGAGAAGTGTCACTACCGGTGGCGCGCGCGAGGGGACAACCAAGTGCGCGCGGGGTCTTCTACTGAGGCCCATGACAACCAATTTCGACCTGCTGGGAAATCTCCGACTCGAGTGGCGAAGGGCCGGGCGAAGGCCGAGCGCGCGCGAAGCCTGCGGCCGCGTGGCGGAGCGCCACCCCGAACTTCAACTCGACGCTCTGGGTGATCTTTACGACGTCGTGGCGCTCTTGGAGACTCGCAGCGGCCGTAACGTCTTGGAGCGAGCGCAGATCGTGCGCGCGCTCTTAGAAGAGGCTGTCGACCCCGATGTCCATCGAGCCCTCTTACAAACACTGTTGCCCGGCGTGGTCAGTGTCTGTCGACAGCTGCGCTTCGGTGAGGGCATCATCGACGAACCGAGCGAAACACTCTCGATGGCGGTGTCGCTCCTGAGTGAATTACTGGTGGACTGGGCCGGACAGTCGCGACAGTACGCGGCGCCGGATCTGCTCTCAGCCCTTCGAGGACGACTGCGTCGTTGGCTCTTAAAAGAGAAGGCGGCGCGGCGATGCCTCTCCCATTTTGATCAAGGAGACGAGCCGGCCGCGGAGTCGTCGCCACTCCTCACCCGCCTCGAAAGCCTGCGCGGCGGAGAGTACGACCGGTTGGTTCGACTGACCTACGCCCGGGTCTTTGAGGGTCGCTCGCTGCGCGAGCTCGCGGCCCGTGACCACAGTGCGCCCCTCACGTTGCAAAGCGAACTTCAGCACTTCGCGGTGCGCTTCTTACTCTAAGGAGCGACGACACCATATGAGCAAATATTTGCGTGAAACAGACCGAGTACCGTGCGAGGACCACCATGCGAATACCCCACTCACTCAAGAGCACTCACTGGGTTACGTGGTCGAGTCCCCTTTTGCTTCTGGTCCTGGTCTTCACCCTGACCGCGTCGAGTTCGACCCCGCGCGTCAAGGCGATTCGATCGATTACCACAACGACACCAGGTGTGACGACGCGAGACTCGTCGACCACCACGAGCCCGCCCGCGCGCTCGTTACCAGCGAACTCCCCGACAACGAGCACCACGCTCGCGATTCGACCACTTTCGACGGTACCGTCGACGAACGCGCCGCACGCCAGCTTCTCCTCGAACGAGATCGCTTCGAGCGTCGGGCCCGTCGCCAACGCACACGCCGAGAGCGCAGCGAGCGGCGCGCTGTCGGGTCGGCTACGTCCGTCCTTCGAGGTCGCCGACGTCCCCCTGGTGGGTCCGGGCACCTGGTCGATCACCACGAGCTCACCGGCGCGAATCACAATGCAGTGCGCCAATCTCGAGGCGAGAGTGCAGACCCAGATAGTCGTCGGCTCGAAAGAAACCTGTCAACTCATCATCGCCGGCGTCACTCCCGAAACCTCACTAACGTGGCAACTCACACCCGTCACCTAAAGCGACCCCTCGGCGCACGCGTGCACGGGAGCGCGTTGGTGGCGTACTTCGCGCTCTTGCCCTACGTCGTTCTCACGAAGTGGCGGCTCGCGACCAACGAGAGCCACGGAGTGCTCATTCGCTCCCTACTCGTCCTGCTCGCGTTCTTCTGGATGGGCTTTCTCGTCCAAGTCGGATTGAACGTGTGGCGACTTAGGCACGGTCGCGGCGTCAGCGCAGGCGGCAGTGCCTGGTTGGCCGGGCTCGTCGTCGCGCTCTTGGCTCTCTTGATTCCAACCTCATCGCTGAGCCTAAAGCCGCCCGCGGCGATGAGTGTCCCCTTCGCGAGCGTGGCGACGAAGGCGCCGTCGCCCCTGCACCGCGCGCCCGGGGCAGCCCTGGGCGCCAGCGTGCCGATGGCCCTCATGGCCAAACGCCGAAGTGACTTGCTCCGCCAACTGCCCGACGACCTCGAGGATCTAGACGTCGATGAATCAATCGACTTACTTCGTGCGAGAAACCCCGAACTCATCGGCCTACTCGCCCACCTCATTGGTGATTCGCCCGAGGGCGTGCTCGACGTGCGCGACACCACGCTTAAGTTCTCGTCGAGCACACCCATCACGCCGGTCGTCGTCTGCGTCCTCGAGACCACGACGAACTCTTCGCTGGTGGGCTTCGCCCGTGAGGGCGGCCGGCTACCGATACTCCCGTCGTGGAACGGCGACGACGTGGCGACCAACGTGGTGGCGCTGCACGAGGGCAAATTGCTCTTCGCCCGAAGCGAACCGGAACTCTTACGGTTCCTGGCGACGCGATCACTGCGTCAGAACCTCGTCGTCTACTTGGGTGCGGCCGACGACCTCGACGACGAACTCGCCGCGTGCGCGATCACGCTCCAGCCCTACGCCGATCCACGCCGACCCCTCGATCGATACACAAAGTTCACGTCCGGTGAGTCGCCCCTGACCAGTGACCTACGGGTCGAACTCTTGCGCGCCGACCCCCAGGTTCTGGGACTGCTCGAACCCTTCACGCCGACCCTTCGACGCCGGTGCGTGGAGATGGTGGCGTACCTCGCGCTTCATCGTCACGAACCCGTGACCGGAGAGCGACTTCGTTCGCGCGTCCTAACCCACGCCGACGTCGACGCCTCGAATCGCACGCTCGCCAACACCGCGAGCGCGGTGCGACGAAGCCTGGGCCTCGACGCCCGGGGTCCGCGGCTCCATCCCGTGACCTCATCTGGGCTCTACGTCACGCACGGACTCTCCAGCGACGTCGAGCTCTTCTCGACTTTGGTTGGGCGCGCCCGTCAGCTGCCCGTGAACGACGCGTCGCCCCTCACCCATCAGGCTCTCTTGCTCATTAAGGGCGAACCCCTCGCGAGCGCGCTGCGCGGCTTTGAGTGGTTTCTCGCCGAGGGTCACGGCGCGCGCCTCGCGCGCGACGGCGAGTGGGCAGCGCTCGCGCTCCACCACAGCTCCCTGGAACGTCGTAACTACGAAATGGCCTTTTGGGCCTTGCAGCAAGGGCTTCTCATCGATCCCTACAGCGACGCGCTGAGCGACGCGCTGAGCCGCGTGCCTCGACTACGCGAGTTTGGCGGCGATGGAGCCCGCGGCACGAAGAACGACGCCGTCCGCTCCCGCGACACTGTAGCGATGAGCTGGTCGTGCGCGCGCTTCACTCAACAGGTCTCGAAGTAAGGTCGCAAAAGCCAACGGCGGATCGACGAAGAGATGCTTGGCCAACGATCCCGGAATCGTGTTGATTTCATTCACGTAGAGTTCGGCGTCACTCGCTAAGAAGTCGATTCGCGCGACGCCCCGCACTTGCGCCAGATCGGCGATGATCGTGGCGTATCGAACGACCCCGTCACGTTGATCAGCACGAAGGACCGCTGGCAGCTCGCGTGGCGCTGAGACCATGCCCTCACCGCCCACGTACTTATCGCGGTAGTTGAGGATCTCGGCGTCACTCGATCGGCGAAGAGGTCGCTCGATGGCCGAGAGATCGACCACCGGATAGGTGCGCACGGCAATTTGGAGATCGGTCAGGTCCTGGCGGTACGGTTCGACGACACAACCATTGGCGAGGTGCGTGTTCGAGCCCAGACGCGCCATCGCGGTGGCCAGATCGGCCACGACGTCGATGCCGATGGACGAGCCGCCAAAGCGGGGCTTCAAAATATAGGGACCCGCGAAAGGTAACGACGTCGTGTCACGGGTGAGGAGCGCTCGAGGCAGTGTCGGCAGACCCGCTCGTTCGACGAGCGAAGCGAACGTCCACTTGTCCATGCCCAACGCCGCGCCGGCCACGCTGGGTCCGGTGTAGGCGACGCCCGCGAGGTCAAGGGCGCCCTGGAGGGTGCCGTCTTCGCCCGGGCCGCCGTGGGTCGCCAGCACGAGGGCGTCCAGGGTCAGACGACGTCCGCGCCCGAGACGTCCGCCACTCGCGTAAAAGCCACCTTCGTCGCCGAGGTGCAGTTCGAGTTCACTCGAACCCTTGGGCACTCCGTCGAGGAAGGCCTCCGCCTCGACGTCCCGGGTCACTGAGTAAAAGGACCCCGTCTTGGTCCAGTAGATCCCCAACGGGGTTTCCCCGCCTCGCTCAAGTTCGCGGAGCGCCTGGAGCCCGGTCAAGATCGAAATGTCGTGTTCGGGAGAGGGACCCCCAAAGAGCACTCCACTCATTGCCAGACACCCTTCCGCCACGCCACCAAGAACTCAAGGGTAGTGGTCGGGCAGGTCGTTGAGGTATAACACGGCGTCACCGGGCACGAGGGAGGAGCGGATCCACGCCGTGGCCCCGTCACGTGCGTCGAAACGCTTGACAGGTTTTCCGTAACCGGCCTCCAGCGCTTCGACGTTCGTTCGAGCAACGACCACGAGTTCGGCGGGCACCGCCGCGACGCGTTGAGCGAGTAGGAGATTCTCCGAGTTTTGCTCCCCGCCCAGTTCCACGAGTCCGGGCGTGACGACCACGCGCCGTCCCGTGAGTTCGAGCGAAGACAGTGCCTTCAGCGCGACCCGCTCACTGGCGGGATTGGCGTTGAACGTGTCGTCAATGACGACCACTCCCGAGTCCGCTGTCGCCACGTTCAAACGATTGGCGACCGGCGTCACGTGGCGAACGCGCTCGAGCATCGTTGAGGGGCTGATACCGAGCGCGAGCGCCGCTCCGAGCGCGCAGGCCAGGTTCGTGGGTTGCACACCCACGATTTCGTCGAGACCACCAAGGTTGACGCCCCCCACGATCAAGCTCCAGCGGTGGGCGTCGAGCGTGACGCGCACTTCAGCCTCGGCACTCATCGAACCCACGGCGATCACCCGCTTGCCCGCCGCTCGAAGGGAATCGGGCCACTGAGCGAGACGCGCGTCGTCGACGTTGAGCACGATGGTCGCCGCGCGTTCGGTGATCTCGCGCTTGGCTGCTTCGATGACGTCGAGTGACTTCATGCGCTCCAGGTGGACCGGCCCGATGGCGGTGACCACCGCAATCTCAGGTGGGCACCACGCAGTGAGCGCACGAATCTCACCGGGTCCGTAAGTACCCATCTCGGCGATGAAGACGCGCGTCCCCTCGGCCAAGTTCTCGTTGATAGCCCGCGACAGGCCGGCCCGATTGTTGTAGCTGCGCGGCGACGCGACCACGGCGCCGTCGCCGCTTAGGAGCTCAGCGAGATGGTGCTTGGTCGAAGTCTTGCCGTACGATCCGGTAATCGCCACCACCGTGGGTCTGACTCGACCAAGCCGCGCCACGGCTTGGTTGACGAACGTCTGGGCCCGGTGCTCTTCGAGAGGTCGCAGGAGACGCGTCGAGAGATCGAGCACGGGGGGCACCGCGATCACCATGACCACGGCCCCTAGGAACGGTTCGGGCGTCAGGGCCCCGAGTGCCGCCGCCACCAGTGACAGCGCGCCGGCGAGCAGTGCCACGGTGCGAAGTCGACGAGTCCACTCCAAGGGACTGGTCCTTCCTCGGATCGAGAGTCCCTGGGGACAGAACAGGCCGTAACCCGCACTCACGACGGCGAGCAGAACGTACGCCCGCAGGACAATCGAGGCTGCGATGGCGATGATGAAAGCGTGGCTCAACGTGAAGGGCCGATGCGGGCGCGCTCGCGAGCGCGCCTTCGCTCCAGCGACCATCGGCGAGGACCATCGGGCGAGGAAACGAAGCATTGAGCGCGGGTCGTAGTGCTCTCGTTGGAGCACGCGCAACCAACGCGACATCTGCGCACCGTAACCGAGCGCGAGAAGGAGAGCAACGAGTGCGGCGCCGACCACGTTCATAAGGACAGTGCCTCTTCGACCACACCGACGAGCGCTTCTGGCGCCTCGAGGGGCACGAGATGACCCACGCCACTCACGACGTGTTCCACGTGTGCACCTTCGAGAAGCACAGCGGAGCGCTTCGCGACCTCAAAGGGCACGTCGAGGTCGTTCTCGCCCCACAGGAACACGACCGGCACCTGGATACGGGAGAGCTCCGCCTCGTAACTCTCATTTACGCTGCGCACTACGACGTCTCGCATAACGCCCTGCGCTCGCCGATAGTCCAATGAACCGTACTTTTGGCGAGCAGCCTCCATTCGCGCGTCGCTCACCAGACCCCGCGCGTGAAGCCTTCGCACGATTCGATACCCACGAGGGGAACTCGACGGTGGCGTGACTCTTAGTAACGGCACCGAGGAGAGGACGAGCGATCGGACTAACTCTGGGTTCGTACTCGCGATTACCGTACTCACGCGCCCGCCAAACGAGTGCCCAACGAGCACCAAAGGCTCGTCGGCAATCTCTCTCAGCGTCGGGAGAACCAGTTCCGCGTAGAGACGCGCACCGCCCGCGAGTCTCGGCGGAGCGGAGGCGCCAAAGCCCGGTAGGTCGAGCGCGACGGAAGCCACGCCCCGTCGAGCCAGTTCTCGGGCCACGGCGCGAAAGTCCTCGCTGCTGCGAGCCCAGCCGTGCAGCCACACCACTCGGGGCGGGCCGTCGCCGTACGACTCTCCAAAGAGATCTGCATCACCGTAGCTGCGCAGCACCTCCTTAGGTTAGTGAGGCCCTCGCTGGCCATTGGCCACGTCACGACCTACCGGTAGCGTCGTAGACACCATGAGCGACGAAGCGACATTCTCGGACGATCTGCTTGTCGGCCTGACGCCGGAACAGCGCGAAGCCGTGATGTCACCAGCGCGCCGCCATCTCGTGCGAGCGACGGCCGGCTCGGGCAAAACCCACGTCTTGACCCTGCGAATTCAACGCCGAGTCGCGGTCCACGACGTCGCGCCCGATCAAGTTCTCGCCATGACCTTCACTCGCAAGGCCGGTGACGAACTGCGCCGCCGACTTTTCCGCGCAGGCGTACGCGACGTGCGCGCGGGTACGTTTCACCGGGCCGCACTCAATGTCGTAACGCAGTACCGCGAAGATCGCCACCTGCGACCATTGACTCTTGAGCCCAACCGGCGAAAGCTCATTAGCGCGCTCGCCAAGCAGCTTCGCGCGAGCGGTGAACTCAAACTAGAAGATTGGCAACTACCCCGTCTCGAGCAAGAAATCGGTTGGGCCTTGAGTCAGGGGTACAACGGCACGCTCTACGTCAAGAACGCGCGACGGAATCGCCGCGACGCGCCACTGGCACCCGCACAGATGGCCGAGGTGCTCGATCGTTACGTGGGGCTCTGTCGAAGTCGCGGTCTTCTGGACTTCGATCTCTTGCTCAGCGAGGCCATCTCTCTGTTACGAGAGGAACCTGACGTACTCGCGTCATTTCGATACCGCAATCGATCTCTATACGTCGATGAATCCCAGGACATGAACCCCTTGCAGTTCATGTTGTTGCGCCAGATGGCAGGCGACGACCCTGACCTGTTCTGCGTGGGCGATCCCAACCAGTCCATTTATGGCTTTAACGGTGGCACGCCGGCACTGATGAACGAGATTCTCCTCACGTGGCCCGACACGCTGGTACTCGATCTGACGCGAAATCATCGATCCACTGCCAACATCATCGCCGTCGCCAACACCTTGCTCGAGGAGGGCGCGCGCGGCATCGTTCCCGCCAAGGACGAAGGGGACGTACCGCTCATTCGCGACTACAACGCTGACGAAGAAGAGGCCGAGCACGTGGCGACGTGGCTCGCCGCGAAACATCAGCCCGGTAGCCCATGGAGTTCAATGGCGGTGTTGGCTCGTACGAACGCGCAACTCGAACTCATCGCGGGTTTCCTCGACGCCGCGGACATTCCTAATGAACGACGAGGCCCCGAGCACTCGCCGGCTTCTGATCTCACCGCGCCCGAACTCTCGTCACGACGATTGCTCGAAGCCGATCGCGACGCCGTCGCGCTGTCCACGATTCATCGCGCGAAGGGTCTCGAGTTTCAACACGTGGCGGCGATTGGATGGGCCGAAGGGCAACTGCCGAACTACAACGCGACGACGCCGCAAGAACTCGCCGAAGAACAGCGCCTCGCCTACGTGGCGCTCAGCCGGGCCGAGCGTTCACTCCTCATCACTTGGAGTCGAGGACGAAACGATCCGCGCTACCCAGACCGGTCGCCATCTCGATTTCTTGCGCCGATCGAGAAGGTCGTTCGCGATCTCGACGCCCGTAACGCTCCCCTACGAGGCGAGGCACGAAGAGCCCGTCTCGCCGTTATACGCGCGTCATTGGAGAAGAGCGTTGCGCGGCTTGACGACGAACTCGCCAGCCAAAGTGACGAGGCGCCGCGGATATAGTTCGCACCGAGAGACGTAAGGGTTCCACGAAAGAGGTCGCGACAATGAACGGTGCGCACGCGCTACTGGCTACGTTGCAAGCCAACGAGGTCACGGTGTGCTTTTCGAACCCCGGAACCTCCGAGATGCACTTCGTCGCCGCGCTCGATGACGCGTCCGGCATGCGGGGAATTCTCTGTCTCTTCGAGGGCGTCGCGACGGGAGCCGCCGACGGTTACGCCCGCGTCGCGGGCACCCCAGCCGCCACGTTGTTGCACCTCGGACCGGGTTTGGCGAACGGCTGGGCCAATTTGCACAACGCGCGGCGCGCGCACGTGCCGGTTGTCAACATCGTGGGCGATCACGCCACCTACCACGGCGTCTTCGACGCGCCCTTGCAAAGCAATATCGCTCAACTGGCCGACGCGCTCGAGGGCTGGAGCTGTCGATCAGTGTCAGCGAACGACGTAGCCAACGACGTCGCCGACACGGTTCAAGGTGCCTTCGGTCCGCCGGGTCGCATCGCTACGCTGATCCTGCCCGCGGACGTGTCATGGGGTGAGGTGTCGAACGTTCCTTCGACGTGGCCAACTTTTGAACGCCCAGCGCTCCACGCCATCGACGAGGTCGCCTTCAACTCGGCCCTTCAAGCTCTCCGCTCCAAGCGATGCGCGCTGTTGGTCGGTGGCGGAGCTCTAGAGAAAGAGCAGCTCGATCTCGCGCGACGGGTGGCGACCGCGACGTCGTCTCGATTCTTGATGGAGACCTTCGCCACAAAGATCGACCGCGGCTCGAACGCGGCCAGTCCCGAGCGCCTGATCTATCTGAGCGAGTTCGCTATCGATCAGTTGAAAGAGGCCGAGGTTGTCATCCTCATTGGCGCGCGAGAGCCAGTTGGATTCTTCGCCTACCCCAACGTGGCTAGTCGCCTGGCGCCCGACGACTGTGAGGTAGTCGAGGTCGCGCCACCGGGCAGCGACACGCTCGGCGCACTTCGCGCGTTGGTCGAAGCCCTCCACGCACCGTCCGTCCCACTCGAAAGCGGAGAACGGCCAGCCGCACCGAGCGGAGAACTTTCGACGAAATCCTTCGCCGCGGCCGTCGGCGCCACTTTGAGAGAAGGCGTCATCGTCGCCGACGAATCCAACACCAGTGGCGTGCATCTCTTTGAGGCAACCCGCTTCGCGCCCGAACACCAGTGGCTTACTTTGACGGGCGGAGCGATTGGCTACGGGCTGCCCGTGGCGCTGGGCGCCGCGGTCGCCTCCCAGCGCCGCGTGCTGGCCCTCGAGTCCGACGGATCGATGATGTACACGCTCCAAGCCCTATGGACGATGGCGCGCGAAGGTCTCGACGTCACGGTCGTGGGACTTTCGAATCGTAGTTACGCCGTGCTCAACTATGAGTTAATTCGCGTCGGCGCGGTGCGCGAAGGCTCGGCCAGCACGCGCATGCTCGAGCTTGACGATCCCACACTCGACCTCGCCGCGCTCGCGAGCGCCCAAGGCGTGCCGAGTACACGCGTGGACAGCGCGCAGGATCTCGTGACGGCTCTCGAGCGCTCCTACGCCACACCCGGACCGATGTTCATCGAGGCCGTGCTGCCCAAGGGCCTGCGCTAAAGAGAGAACTCACCGAAGACCGGGGCGTGGTCCGAGGGCTTCTCCCCCTTGCGAGACTCGCGGTCCACGTAACTAGCCGTGGCGACCTGGGCCAGCGCCTCATCGACGTAGAGCAGGTCGATGCGCAACCCCCATCCCCGATGAAACGCGCCGTTTCGATAGTCCCACCAGGAGTAGCAGGGTTCGTCGGGATGAAGAAAGCGCGTCAGATCCACCAGGCCCGTCGCTTCGAGGGCTCGAAGGGCCGACCTCTCAGGCTCACTGACGTGAGTCAGGCCGACGAAGACGCTCGGGTCGTACACGTCGAGGTCACTCGGCGCGACGTTGAAGTCACCGCCAACGACCACGTGACGCGCCCGGTCACGCCGATCGAGCAAATCCGCCAACTTGGCCAACCACCCCAACTTGTACTGGTAGTGCGGGTTGTCGAGCGCCCGCCCGTTGGGCACGTAGCACGAGTAAACCTGCACGCCCCCACAGATCGCGCCCACGAGGCGAGCCTCGGGATCGTCGTCACCGAATCCGCGTGTGACGTCCTCGAGTCCGACTTTCGAAAGGATGGCCACCCCGTTCCACTGTCCCTGCCCGTGATGCGCAGACTCGTAGCCAAGTGATTCGAGCGCTCCTGCGGGAAATTTCGCGTCGTTCTGTTTGGTCTCTTGAATCAGCACGACGTCGGGACGCTTCTCGTCCAGCCACGTCTCCACGCGGGGCCAGCGGGCGCTGAGAGAGTTGACGTTCCACGTCGCGACAATCACGACGCGTCAGCGAGAATGAAGAACAATTCGGTTTCCACCGCGATCTTTCCCTCGACCGTCGCGCGACCGTTCCCCTTGCCGCCGCGCGCCGAGAGGTGGGTCATCTCACACGTCACCTCCACCGTGTCACCGGGCACGACCTGACGACGAAATCGGGCGTGCTCGACGCCGCCAAAGAGCGGGAGGCGTCCCACGAAGCGCGGATCGGTGAGTACCGCGACTGCCCCGCACTGAGCAATGGACTCAAGCAGCAGAACCCCCGGCGTGGTGGGGCGTCCGGGAAAGTGGCCCGGGAAAAACCACTCATCACCGCGCAGCGTCCAGAGCGCGCTCGCGCGCACGCCCGGTTCAACGCTGATTAGGGAGTCGAGGAACAAAAACGGTGGCCGGTGTGGCAGCCAGTCCGTTGGTTCTAACGAAAGTGCGCTCACAACAGCGCTAACTCGGCGATTCGCCGTTCGCTGTCCACGTTGACGAGTCGAAAAGTGCGTTGGTCACCGCGCGCGAGCACGTCTCGCGCGCGCGGGGGGGCCGGTGAGCCCAATAACGTCGTGGGCGCGTAACACTCCACCTGTTTACCGCCCTTCAATTGCACTTTGATCACGGCGCCGTGCGAGGTAAAGGCCGTTACTTCGCCTGGGACGCGAGATCCGACTCGAAACGTACTCTTAAAGAGAGTGAAGTCAGCCGCGGGATTAACGGGTTGGCGTCCACGTCGAAGTGCGACCGCCGGCTCCGGCGATGGTGTCTTGGAGACCTTCTTAATGGCCTTGACGGGGACCTTGGCCGCGGTCTTTTTAATTGGCGCCTTCTTGGGCACGTCAACGGCCTTCGCCAATTTCTTTGCGACTTTGGTCGACGTCTTGGTTGACGGCTTCGCGTTAGCCTTCTCGATTACCCTTTCGGGCTTGACGGCGGCCTTCTTGGCCGGCGTGGTCCTTTTCGCCGACTTTACGGGTGTCAACGTTGTCCCGATGGTCGGTTTGGCGCCGTTGGGTAACGTCAGCGCCAACTTCTTCGCGGTCCGAGTCACCTTGACATTGCGCACCGGAATTCGAGGAGTGAAAACCCAGCCCACGCCCCGCACGGGTTTGCCGCCAACCAGGCGACCCACGTCAAAGAGCCAGGGATAGTCGTCTTGAAACTCTTGGAACGAGTCGTTGCTCAGCACAACGGCGTCTATACGATCAGCGATCTTCAAGATGAATCCGTCACCACGCCCGACCGCGCCCGCGGGTGGCGTCACGATCTCTCCTTCCAACACCGCTTCGTTGAAGCGGCTGCGCTCGTTGGTCGCGGCTCGGTGTTCGAAGGTGGCGTCGGCCACCACAATGATTTCGGCGGTCGGATTCTCCTCTCGAAAGGCACCGACGGCTTCATCAAGCTGGGTCAAACTGGGGGTGACGCGTCCCTCCGTGGCGAGATTGGATCCGTCGACCACGACGCGTAGCCGAGGGCTCTTGGTGGGCGTCATCCGATGGCCCGCGTCAGGAGGTCTGCCTGTTCAGCGGCGTGCACGAGTCCACTGCCGGTGGCCGGACTCGCGGACTCCGCGCGCGCCACGTGCGCCACGCGCGCGTGGCGCAAATGATCGTGCATCTGCAGATGAGCGAAGGGCCATGCTCCCATGTTCTCCGGCTCCTCTTGAAGCCACAGCACCTCTTCGAGGTTGGCGTAGTTCCCCAGCACGCGCTCGATCTCTGCGACGGGCCACGGGTAGAGCTGTTCGACACGCACGATCGCAATGTTGCTCGCGCTCAGCGCGTCACGACGGCCGGCGGCCTCGTGGGCGATTTTGCCCGACGCGAGCACGACTCGGGTAACGGCTGACGGGTTCTCCACGTGATCGTCGAGCACACTCTGGAATGAACCATGTTCGAAGGCAGCCAGGGGCGAGCGCGTCTGAACGGCGCGAAGCATCGATTTCGGTGTAAAGACGATCAGCGGGGTCGGATGTTCGCGGAGGACTTGGCTGCGCAAGAGATGAAAGTACTGTGCCGACGTGGTCGGCTGGGCGACTCGAATGTTGTTGCGGGCACTAAGTGTCAAGAACCGCTCGAGACGACCGCTGGAGTGCTCGGGACCCTGGCCCTCATAGCCGTGGGGCAACAGCATCGCCAGGGTGGCCATTTGGCCCCACTTGTCCTCGGCGGCTACCAAGAAGTTGTCGATGATGATCTCGGCCCCATTGGCGAAGTCGCCGAACTGCGCTTCCCAGGCCACCAACGTGTTCACCGCCTCCACCGAGTACCCGTACTCGAAGCCCAGCGCCGCGTACTCCGAGAGAAAGGAGTCGCGTACGGTGAAAAATCCGGGCGCGCCCATGCTCGCCAATGGCACGTACTGCGCGCCGTTCTCGTAGTCGATCAATGCCGCATGACGATGAGAGAAGGTCCCTCGCCGGGTGTCTTGACCCGTCAGGCGGACATTGGCACCACCCAGTAACAGCGATCCGATCGCCAACGCCTCACCGAAGGCCCAATCGACCTCACCACTTTCGATCAACGCGAGACGCTGGGCGAACTGGCGCTCGAGCTTGGGGTGAACGGTAAAGCCCTCGGGCGCGGTCACCGTGACCCGGGCAATCGCCATCAAGGCGTCACGGTCCACGCCAGTTTCGGGGGCGCGCCAATCCTTTGGCATCTGCGAAACGGGCACGCTCTTGAGTTCGGGCACCGGCACGGTTCGCACTTCGTCGAGCACGCTCTGTAGACGCGAGTTGAACTCACTGAGCACGGTCTCGGCTTCGTCGATGGAGATGTCGCCACGTCGGATCAGGGTCTCGGTGTAGATCTTTCGAACCGAGCGCATCTGATCGATGATCTTGTACATCTGGGGTTGGGTGTAGCTCGGGTCATCACCCTCGTTATGTCCGTAACGGCGATAACACACGATGTCCAACACCACGTCACGCTGGAACGCCTCGCGGTAGTCGAGGGCCAAACGGGCCGCGCGAGCACAGGCTTCGGGGTCGTCGCCGTTCACGTGAAAAATCGGCGCTTGGATCATCTTGGCGACGTCGGTAGGATAAAAACTCGAACGGGCCGACTCAGGCGCCGTAGTGAATCCCACCTGGTTGTTGATCACAATGTGAACGGCGCCACCGATGTGATAGCCCGAGAGCTGCGAGAGGTTGAGCGTCTCGGCGACGACACCTTGGCCGGCGAAGGCCGCGTCGCCATGAATGAGCACCGCCAGGTACGGGCGCTCGAAGAAGGGCTGGTCAATATTCGTGCCGTCGCTGGGGCGATTAACGAGATCTTGTTTAGCGCGAACGATGCCCTCGACCACTGGACTGACCGCTTCGAGGTGCGAGGGATTGGACGCCATGGACACGTCAATCGTGGCCCCGCGGGGATTCTTGAAGACGCCGCGAGCCCCCTTGTGATACTTCACGTCACCACTACCCTGGACACTTTCGGGGTCGAGGTTACCTTCGAACTCCGAAAAAATGTCGCTGTAAGACTTTCCAACAATGTTGGCGAGCACGTTCAGTCGCCCACGGTGCGCCATGCCGATCACGGCCTCTTTAACGCCGCGATCCGCGGCGTCGTCGAGCACCGACTGCAACGCGACAATCGTCGTCTCGGCGCCCTCAAGGCCGAATCGCTTTTGACCCACGTAGCGGGTGTGCAGGAACCGTTCGAAGACCTCGGCCTCACTCAACGCGTTCAAAATGCGTCGTTGCTCTTCCTTGGTGGTCGATGAGTCCACGCCCTCGACGCGCTCTTGAATCCAACGCTTTTGAGCCGGATCGAGGATGTGACCGTATTCGATGCCCGTCGTGCGGCAGTAGGCGTCACGCAGGATGGCCAAAATCCTCTCGAGCGTGGCCTCACGCAAGCCCGCGAGGCCGTCCACCACGAAGGTACGCTGGAGATCCCAAATCGTGAGCCCGTAGGTCGCGAGGTCCAAATCGGCGTGCAGCGGCGGAGGTTCACTACTCAAGGGATCGAGATGAGCGTTCAAGTGACCGCGCACGCGATACATATTTATTAGTTCCTGCACGCGAATCTGCTTTAAGACGCGCTCGGCTTCGCCTTCGTTCGTTGAAGGATTCGAGTCTTTCGCCCACCGAGCGGGTTCGTAGGGAACGCCCAACGAGACGAAGATCTCGTCGTAAAAGGCGTGCTCCCCGGTCAAACACTCGGCCACGTACTTCAAGAAAAGTCCCGACTCGGCGCCTTGAATGATGCGATGGTCATACGTCGAGGTCAGCGTCATTACCTTGCCAACGCCCAACTCCGCTAGGGCTCTGGGATCAGCCGCTTCGAAGCCCGCGGGCCAGCCCAGTGCCCCCACGCCAAAGATCGCTCCCTGTCCGGGCATGAGTCGCGGGACCGACTGCACCGTGCCGAGCGTGCCGGGATTGGTAAGTGTCACCGTTGCCCCGACGAGGTCGTCCGCTCCGTAGGCGCCACCGTGGATCTTGCGCACGAGGTCCTCGTAGGCCAAAAGAAATGTACGAAAATCCATCACGTCGGCGTCGGGAATTACCGGCACGAGCAGCGTGCGGGTGCCGTCCTTCTTTTGTTCGTCCACAGCCAAACCAAGACCCACGTGTTTATGAAGGCGAACGCCAGGCGTACCCTTTTCGTCGACGGCGTCGACGAACGTGGCGTTCATCGCGGGAATCTCACCGAGGCCCTTGACGATCGCAAAGGCGATAACGTGCGTGAAGGAAACTTTCGCGCCGCTCGAACGCGCGAGTGATTCATTCAACGCGGCCCGATTGATCTCTAGTAGTCGGGCCGACACGGTGCGAACGCTGGTGGCGGTAGGGACCGCGAGACTCGCGTTCATATTGGCCACAATGCGTGCGGCCGCCCCTCGAAGCGGCGTCGCGTCCGCGTCGACGGCAACCGATCGCTTCGAAGGCGTGGGCGAAACGACCAATGCGCTGGAAGTCACCGAAGGCAACGTTGAACGCTGGTAATCGACGAAGAACTCACGCCAACTTTCGGCCACCGACGACGGGTCAGCTAAATAGCGGTCGTAGAGGTCGTCGACCAGCCACGCGTTAGGACCAAACGAGCCCCGCGAGGAGCGAGAAGACGAGGGCTCGGGGGGTGTTGTCACCATTCCAGCCTAGGCCCCGTCACGCAATAATCGATAGGTCGCAGCGAGGCGATCCCCAGTAGGTTCTCATCGTGACCTCCCCGTCGACGGTGCCCCCACGACTTCACTTCACCGAGAACTCTCCGATCAAAGGACTCGCCGTCGCGGAGCGGCGTGTCGCCCAACCCCGGGCGTCAGTCATCTGCGTACACGGCGCGCTCGATCGCGCCGGCGCGTTTGCTCGCCTCGCTCGACGACTCGATGGTTTCGATCTGGTTGCCTACGACCGTCGGGGCTACCAAGGGTCACGCGACCTCAAGCCGCTCGGTCTGGACTTCCACCTCGACGATCTCAGTTCGTTAGTTGCCCGCGAGGCGCAACGTCTCCCCGTCATTCTCTTTGGACACAGTTTTGGCGGCGTGGTCACCTTTGGCGTGGCGTTGCGCGAATTCGCTTCCGTTCAACTAGTAGTGAACTACGAATCACCTTTCCCGTGGATTCTGCCTCGCCCGAGTTCACGTCCGCCCCTCACCAATGATTCAGGGTTCGAGGCGGAGCGATTTTTCAGGCGCGTCGTCTCCGATACCGCGTGGAATCGACTAAGCGAACAACAACGTGAATCTCGTCGCTTGGACGGACCAGGGCTCTTAAGCGACCTCTCAACCATTCAACGTGACGTTGCCCCGTACGACATTGCGCAGTTGAAGGTACCGTCGACCTACGTGTACGGTGACGCTGAGTCGGCCGACTACTACCGTGCGCTGGGCGTTGAGCTGGCAAAGTTAGACTCGTCGATCACGACCGTCGAAATGGAACTCGCCGGCCACTCGGCGCACCTGGGCAACCCCAGTCAAGTAGCCGAGTTGATTCACCATCGATGGGACCTGGCGTGCGCGTCGGCGTAACGGGCGCGTCCGGTCTCATCGGCCGATCCCTCGTCGCGGCGCTCCACGAGCGAGGCGACACCACCACCACATTCGTACGCCCTTCGACGAAGGACGTGGCCGGCAGCGTGATCCGATGGGACCCCGAACGCGGAAACGTCGATGAAGGTGATCTTCGACTCGCCGGTGGCTTTGACGTGGTCGTCCATTTAGCGGGCGCGGGCATTGGCGATCGTCGCTGGACACCGTCACGTAAACGAGAGATTCTCACGTCACGCGTCGATTCCACGTCGCTCTTGATTCGCGCACTGCACGAACTCCGCCAAGGGGTCGCCCTACTCGCCAGCGGCTCGGCGATTGGATGGTACGGCTCGCGTGGCGACGAGATTCTCGATGAGACGTCCGCGCGCGGCCAAGGCTTCTTGTCCGACGTCTGTCAGCGCTGGGAAGACGCCGCGTTGCCACTTCACGATGAGGGCGCCTCTGTCGCCCATCTTCGAACCGGCATCGTGGTGAGTTCGCGTGGGGGCGCAGTGAGAAAACAGCTGCCGCTCTTTCGCTTCGGTCTCGGTGGCCGACTTGCCACGGGCCAGCAGTGGATGAGCCCGATCTCACTTCTCGACGAAGTGCGCGCCATACTTTGGATCATCGATCACCAGATCACCGGACCGGTCAATCTCAGCGCGCCCCAACCACTGACCAATGCTCAGTTCACGAAACTATTCGCGCGTCAGGTCCGTCGACCGGCGCTTTTCCACGTGCCCACGGTGGCGCTTCGGGGCGTGCTCGGCTCACAGATGGCCGACGAACTCCTCCTCGCAAGTCAGCGAGTCGTGCCCAGAGTCCTTAACGAATCGGGTTTCGCCTTCAGCCACCCCAGCGTCTCATCAGCACTGAACTGGGCCCTGGCGCTGGAAAACTAGTCAAAATGCCCATAAATTAGGGGTTTGCTCTCGCCAAGGTCGTTTGGAGCCAAACTCTGACTTTTTCTACAATATTTCGTACGGGGGTGAACTAGTCAACCCCTGTACCCTCCAGTACAGTTGCCAAGAGTCCATCAGTGATGGATAAGCAAAACAATTGTGTCCGCTTCGGGGGCACTGGGAGGAATTCAGTATGCATTTTGGACGCAAACTTCGACTTGCGATGACAATTGGCGCAGTGGCCAGTTCGTTATCGTTAGGTCTCATAGCTCCAACCGTCAGTGGCGCCGCGGCGCCAAAGGGAACCCTTACCGTTGCGGAAGCCCCGGGCGCGAGCCCGAACTACATCTTCCCGTATATGGGTTGTTCTTTCTTCTCGGTGGCCAACATCAATCAGTTCCAATTTGAGATGTATCGACCGGTCTACTGGTTCGGCCTGGGTGGATCAGTGGCCGTACAGTACAAGCTTTCCACCGCCAAAGCACCAGTCTTTAGCAACGGCAATAAGACCATCACGATCAACATGAAGGGTTGGAAGTTCGCCGATGGCCAGACAGTCAACGCGGAGTCAGTCATGTTCTTTTTGAATATGTACAATGCCGACCCGACGTCGTACTGCGGCTACAACGGTGGCTACGGAATTCCTGACCAGTTATCGAGCGCTTCGGGCCGGGGCAACAGGGTGACACTTAACTTCAAGACCTCGGTGAACCCCGGCTGGATTCTCTACAACTACCTTTCAGAGCTCTCGCCCTTGCCGAACTCGTGGGACCGCACATCCGCTACGCAGACTTCAAACTGCGCGAGCGGCGTATACGGTGCCGCCTCAACGAAGGTGTCGTGCAAGAACGTCGAGACGTACCTTGACGCTCAGTCCGGCATAACCAGCACTTACACCGACAAGATGTGGCAGAGTGGTGTCGACGGCCCGTATAAGTTAACGAAGTTTGACAGCCTGGGCAACGCAACTTTCCAGCCGAACCCGCACTACGGTGGTCCGCAAAAGTCGCAAGTCAAGTTCGTCAAGTTAGTGGCGTACACATCAACCCAAGCTGAAGAGAACGACCTCCAGGCCGGTAAACTCACCAACGGATTCGTTGACCCGACCGTGCTAACGGCGCCGGCAAGGAGTCCGGGCCACGTCGGTCCGAACTGGGGGCCGATCGCCAGTCGTTATCGGATCATTACGGGTTCACAGTGGGACTTCAACTACGCACCGTTCAACTTCAATACGTCCGATCCAAAATCAGCAGCCATTAACCAGCTCTACATCCGCCAGGCATTGCAGACGGCGGTCGACCAGAACGGCATCCTCACCAACATTGACAAGGGTTACGGCTTCCCGATTTACAGCCCGTTGCCTCCCAACACGCCTAAGTCAATTAGTGGTGCGGTTCCAAACCCCTATCCCTTTAGCCTCTCAACCGCAAAGGCGCTGTTGACCTCACACGGGTGGACGGAAGAAGGTGGCGTCATGACTTGTACGTCCCCGGGAACCGGTGCAACTGACTGTGGCGCGGGTATAAACCAGGGTTACACGTTGAACTTCAAGATTCTGTGGGCCAGTGGCTCACCTTCCTTGGATGACACGTTTAACGCCGAGATTGCCGACTGGGCGCAGATCGGTATCCAGTTCACGTCGACCGAGGACACGTTCAACAACGTCATCTCACGTTGTTACGGTGGCGCCGTGTTTGAGGTCTGCTCATGGGGTGGAGGCTGGATCTACGCTCCTGACTACTACCCATCGGGCGAGACACTGTTCACACCCACGGGTTCGTTCAACCCCGGTACGTACAGTGACCCGACGATGACCACGCTGATCAACGGAACGACCTTTGGTACGGCGAAGTTGACGGCGTACGCCACGTACGCGGCCAAGCAGTTGCCGGTTCTTTACCAGCCCCAGGTGACCGGCGCCGGTGAGATCATCAAGACCGAGAAGAGCTCGATTGGCT
>DATLTW010000020.1:0-3631 GCA_035533495.1 Acidimicrobiales bacterium
AGATTGCACGCGTAGGTCAGTTCCCACGTGAGGCAGATCGGCGCAGCGAGTCCGCGCTCGAAACGTTGCCGTAACGACGAATCAGCGCCCACCGAGCAACTCCGATCGGTGCAACGATGCCAGCGCCGCGGCGTACCGAGTGCGTTGGTCGGGTACGACCAGGGCAGTGATCGCTTCCTCGGCGCTGGCGAAATCGCCGAGACGCCGCACCAGTTCCACAAGTTCGCGCGATTTCAAAAAGACGAGTCGACGCGTGCCGTGGTGGTACGCCAGGGCCCCGAATGTCTCGTCGCGTAGCGAGACCTGAGAGTTGAGCTGCCAGTACTGCGACGGGTCAAAGGCGTCGACGCTCGTCAGTGACACGGCCTAGTAGACCCCGCAGAGCCCGTCGATGGAGACCTCCTCCACGAGCAACTCTTCACTCACTTCCATCTCGTCGGTCTCTTCATCGACGGTCATCGTCTCAGGCGTCACGGTTCCTCCTCGAACGAATCCATTCTGCCTCCTTCGATCGGCACCAAGCGATCAATCGTGGAAGACTCCCAGCGTGAGTTCCGACTTGCCGCTCGCCTTGACACCCGTTGAGTCCCCCATTCCCCAGGGCACCGAGGTGACCTTGGATGAGCGCGCCACGTTTCTCGACCGAGACCTCGTCAGCGGCGGTAGTCCGTGGCGACTGTTACGACTCACCGGCGCGTCACGGGCCGTGGCCGGACGCTGGCAACGCGGTGGCGTGGTGCAAGCCGGTGAAGAGCGGTTCGCTCGCACGTTGATCCAGCAGGGCTTACTCCACCCCCACTTTGCGGGCACATTCAACAGTGACGAGATTGACGTCATCGTGCCAGTCTTCGATAACGTCGCATCACTTCGCGTGCTCTTGGGCCAATTGAAGGGGTATCACGTCACTGTCGTGGACGACGACTCATCGAACGCCAACGACGTCGTCGCATGCGCGGAGGAGTTCGGCGCGACACTTCTTCGGCTCGATCGAAACCAGGGGCCCGCGCACGCCAGAAACGTCGCGGGCGTCGCCTCAATTCGAGAGTTTCTGTGGTTCGTGGACGACGACGTGTCAATACCCAACGCCACCGACGCCGCACGACGGCTCCAGGCGGCCTTCGCCGATCCGCTCGTCGCCGTGTTGGCGCCGCGCGTGTGCGGTCCCGCGGGTTCTTCAATTCGAGACCGATTCGAACAGCACTTCAGTCCCCTGGACATGGGTGAGCGCAGCGGCCTGGTGGTGCCCGAAGGTCCCATCGGCTTTGTGCCGGGCGCGTGTCTCATGGTGCGCCGCGAAGCCTTCGGTGAGGGATTCGACGAGACGTTGCGCGTGGGTGAAGACGTCGACTTCGTGTGGCGACTCGTCGACCGAGGTTGGCTCGTTCGCTACGACGCCGACGTCGTCGTCTTCCATCGGGCCCGCGCCACATGGCGCGAGTGGTGGCTCCAGCGCCAGCGCTACGGCGCCTCGAGCGGCGTATTGGCCACGCGTCACGGCGAGCGACTGGCGCCCCTTCGCGCCGACCCCTGGACGCTCTTGGCGTGGTTATCGGTGCTGGTCGGGCAACCGGCGTGGGGAGCTCGAATAGTTCGGTCCGCTCGCAACCACGCTCGCGATCGATTCTTCGCCTCGGCCGATGACCCCAACCGCGTCGCGAACGAGGTGGTCGTGCGAAACATGGTGCGCGCGGGTGGTCCGCTCGCCCGAGCCCTCGTACGCACCTTCGGGGTGGTGTTGCTCGTCGCTTCGCTTCATCCACGCCTGCGCACGCGGGCGCTCGGCGTTTTTGCCCTGGGCACTGCGTGGCGCTGGCGCCATCACCGTGTTCACGTCACCGACCTTCCCCTGGCCATCGCCGACGACCTCGCCTACGGCGTTGGAGTAGTGGAGGGTGCCTGGCGCACCAAGTCACTTCGCTCGCTGACCCCCGCGTTTTCCAAATCCTCCATGGGGTTTCGTGAGGCCCTCGGGCTGACTTCGTCAACTAAGTAGTTCTGCGTCGACGCGCGGCACCGTACGCTCGCACTAGAAAACTAGAGAGGTGATTTGATCTCTGTTCGGGAGCACGTGCATCAGCGTGAGTGGATCGAGAGGCGAGGAGATAAAGCCGTACCTTTCATAGAAACTCTTTACGGCATCGTCCTTGGCGTGCACCAAGACGACGCGCACGCCAACACTTTGACTTACCTCGAATGCCTTCAGCATGAAGTGCTTCAGTAGCGCTTCCGCGACGCCCCTACCTTGATAGGCAATACCTACCGCAAGGCGTGTCAGAAGTACCGCCGGAAGAACGTCTGGCTGGTTACGTCGAAATGGCTTTGGCGCAGACTCTCGAAGAATCGACGAACTGGCCGACGCGTAGTAGGCAACGACAGAAGAACCGTCAAGGACCACCCATGTTCTCGAAGCGCCAGAGGTTTGATTCGCTAGCGCTCGGTGTTTCAGCCAAGCGTCGAGTGAGGTCGATCCGCACTGAAAATGTTCAACGACATGACGCTCGCCAAGAAGTACCGGGCCCGAAAGTGCCAACGCGAGAGGCTACTCAAGGACCGAGGGAGAGGTGAGCAACTTGACCATCGCTTCGTTAAAAGCCACTGGCTTTGCCAGCGCCGTCTGGATTTGATTCCATTCGTTCTCGTTGGCCACGAACATCCTCAAATCGGTCAGGTCTGCCTCCGCGGCTTCAACGGCGTGGCGGAGTATGTAGTCATTGGTTGACTCACCTCTTGCCTCTGCCGCGCGCCGGAGAATTGCGTCCTGGGACTCAGTGAGGCGAAGGCTCCGCCGTTCGGTCTTCGTGGCCATGACGCAATTGTACACCAATTGACGTACAGTTCGAACCCGCTGAGATCACGCTCCCCAGCAAGTCGTACGTAAAATGGTATCACTCTGGTATCATTAATCCATGGCCCTGACCGTACGAACTGACGACGAAATGGAGCGGGCCCTGACGGCGCTCGCTAGCGCCGAGGGCGCGTCGCGCCAGGAGATTATCCGCCGCGCCGTCCTTGACCGTTACGAACGAGGTACCCACCATGATCGAGTGGCCAACGCGACCGTTGAGATGGTGGAGCGTTGGCGAAAGGTGATCGATCGGCTCGCCACGACGTGAGCGATCCGGAGTATCTCACTCTCGAAGACGCGTTCGGCATCATCGAAGTTCTGGCGGTTGGTCCCGTTCGAGACCTCGGCCTCCTCGACTCGGCCCTTGCTCGGCCACGCGCGAGCGCCTTTGGACTTGACGCGTACGAGACATTGGCACTTAAGGCATCTTCTCTCCTGCAATCGCTGGTCAACAATCATCCCCTCGCTGACGGGAACAAACGCCTGGCGTGGCTGTGCACCGTTGTGTTTCTGCGTCTCAATGACCACAAAACGGAGTTGAACGATGACGACGCCTTTGAATTGGTTGGGGATATCGCCAGTCGAACACTCGAACTCGATGAGATCTGCCTTCGACTCCGCGTCCAAGTTGATCCGACGTAAGTGACAAAGCCCAGTACTTTATCCTGCGACGGCGCTCGCGCCGACTGGACCCTAGTTACGTTACGTAACGCAATCATTTTGAGCCGGCGCTAAGGTCGTGCAACTGCTCACCTCGTGAGACGCGCAAGATGAGTATCGCCGCCG
>DATLTW010000021.1:0-6772 GCA_035533495.1 Acidimicrobiales bacterium
CGAGTACGTCGCCGCGTCGCTGGAGGCCAACGGGCGACGCCTGGTGGTGGTAGGCGACGCGGAAGTCGACGACGGCCTCGTTCGCGACATGACCGAAGTGCTTACCTCCTTCTGCGCTCGCCTCTACGGCCGTCGCGCGGCCGCGCACCGTGCGGCCAGAGCGCTGGCCGCCGCGCAAGAGTCAGTCGATGTCGCCTAGGTACGCTCCTCCCGAGGGCCACATCATCCAGGCCTTCACCTTCGCGCTCGACCCCACGGACGAACAGTCGGCCCAGATAGCGCGGTTCTTCGGCGCACGGCGCAAGGCCTTTAACTGGACGCTCGATCAGATTAGATGTGACCTCGAGCACTACCGCGAGACCGGTGAGTCAACGAACGCACCCTCGTTCTACAGCTTGCGCAAACGCTGGAACGCGCAGAAGGACAGCGTCTGCGTGAACCCCGAGACTGGCGAGGTCTGGTGGCCCGAGGTCTCGAAGGAGGTCTTCGCCGACGGGGTGCGCGGAGCCGCCGACGCCTACTGGCGCTGGCAGCAGTCGCGAGCGGGCACGATCAAAGGGCGCAAGGTGGGTTTCCCCCGCTTCAAGAAGCGTGGCCGTGACCGCGACCGATTCTCCTTTACAACCGGCGCCATGAGGCTCGAAGCCGACCGGCGCCACCTCACCTTGCCGGTGCTCGGGACTCTGCGCACCCACGAGAACACCCGACGCCTCGAGCGCTTGGTCACCTTCAATCGAGCGAGGATCCTCGGCGTGACGGTCTCACGCCAGGGAGAGCGCATCATCGCGGCCGTCAGAGTCTCGGTCGCTCGTCCCCAGCGGGCCGGCGTTGCCCGGCCTGATTCGGTGGTGGGGGTCGACGTGGGCGTGCGGCGCCTGGCGACGGTCGCCACGACCAGTGAAGTGATTGGCGAACTGGCCAATCCCCACGCCCTCGAACACCGGCTCCAAGAGCTGCGCCGACTCCAGCGACAGCGATCCCGTCGCACCCGTGGTTCACGTCGCTACCTCGAGACCGTCACCAAGATCACGCGCCTCCACGCCGAGGTCGCCCACCTACGCCAGCACACCGTCCACGTCTTTACCACCCACCTCGCCAAGACACACGGCGTGGTAGTGGTCGAGGGTCTGGACGCGGCGTCACTGCTGCGACAAAAGGGCCTCCCCGGTGCGCGTGCGCGCCGGCGGGGTCTCGCTGACGCGGCAGTGGGAGAGATCCGTCGTCAGCTTCGCTACAAGTGCCCCTGGTACGGGTCCACCTTGGTCGAAGCCGACAGGTTCTTTCCTTCGTCAAAGACGTGCCACGCATGTGGTCACGTGCAAACAATTGGTTGGGCCGAGCACTGGACCTGTGACGAGTGTTCCTCGTCACACCAGCGCGACGACAACGCGGCCATCAATCTCGCCCGTTGGGCGAGCCTGGGTTCAGTTGGAGCCCCGGTGAAGCGTGGAGCCGAACATCAGACTGAGCCTCGCCCAGCAGTTGGCGATGACACGCGCAAGGGAAGCTCGACGTCTGTCGGGCTGAACAACTCCGTGAGGAGTGCAGCATGAGTGGACTCCCTAGAGATCACTCAGTTGCAACGGCCACGAATAGGTTCAACTGGTGTTCACACGAGATCTAGCTGCCCATTCCTCGCAAAATGGTTGAGATGGCGTCGAACGACAATTCGACGGTAAGCGAATTTGCTGAGAAGTGTGAAGTCAGCAAGATGGCTACGGGCTTTCGACTTAGGAACCTAAAACATAAATAGTCGCGTCTTACATTGTCTCGCGCCCGTACGTTGAGAAAGCGTGGTCGCGGGTAATTTCCGCTTCTACGTTTTTGCGATTGATTCGAGCGGCGCTAGGAATTGTTCATTTTGAGACTACCAACCTGCATCCAAAACGCTATTACGGGAACTAAGTCAGCGAAATTGTACAACTTCGTCGATGAATTTTGTTCATCCTTATTCGACTCCTACAGTCGTCAGGCGACGCGCGGTATCCGAGCCGAAGCGAGCCATTTAGGGCACGAGAAAATTGGCGAACTGCCACGGATCGTCGCACTCGAGTTTGCGTCCCGCCCACCGGTCGAACCAGTCGGCGTGCGAGCTCACCGGATCCCAGTCGAGGGATCCGGACCACATCGAGCCGAGGTACGGCACAGCCACCTCGAGTACTTCGCGCCAGGGCAACTCGTCGGGTACCCGTACGCCCGAGCGTGGCGAGTTGAACAACCACTGCACCGCGCCCAGTATCGACGCCGCCACCTGAATGGTGGTCGCGTTCTGGTGGGGCGCGAGGTCACGAGCCTCCTCAATGGTGGTGCGCGCGCCGGTCCACCACGACTTATAAGGATGGCCCATCACCAACACGCCGAGTTCGTCGCGACCCGAGATGATCTCATCGTTCATGATGCGCTGGCGATCGGGGTAGTCGTACTCACGGCCTTCGAGTTCGATGAAGCTGGCCCACGCCGCGTCGGTGGGGCAGTAGGCGTAGTGCACGGTTGGGCGATAGATGGCGGTGTCGCCGTCCCAGACCGTCAAGTGATCACAGATCGTGAAGGCCTCACCGTGGCGAATGACCATGCCCACGATCGGTCCCGAAGGGACCATCGAGTGCACAAGGGTCTTATGGGCCATCTGCGCGAAGCAGATTTGATTTCGCGGTCCATCGCCTTCGTGCGTTCGCCCCAGGGCCGGCAGTGTGCGCTCGTGGGTGCCCCAGCCCACTTCGGCGGGCGCCACCCCTTCTTCGTAGAAACCGTCCACACTCCAGGTATTGACGAACTCCCCCACTTCCTTTGGCCGATTGGCAATCTGGGTATCGCGCTCGGCGATGTGGATTGACTTCACGTCGAGCAAATAAGCCAACACGTTGTAGCGCTCCGTCGTTAGGGCGTCGCGTATCTGTTCGTGACGTTCCGCGAGGAGGCCGTCGCGCAATACGGCCTCGGCGATTTCACTGAGGGCCTGCTTCGTGAAGTGGCTCACCAGCCCGGGGTTGGCGCCGTGCTCCACGACCGCCGAGGGCCCAGTGTTCGAGCCCCAACCGGCAATTTGACGTCGAAGCGCCATGTGTCGCCAGTAGAGCGTGCGCTCCTGGGGTGACGCACCCGCCGGGTCAAGATAAGGGAACCACACCTCGGTCGAGGTGTTGAGATAGCGGACGTCATGGTCTCGACACCAGTCGAGCAACTCGCTGAGTCCGATATTCCACGCGAGGTCTATCAGCAGGTCCCCGTCGCCGAGCAAGCTCTCCAGCGTCGATGCAAGATTCTCCGGAGTGATCTCTAAGCGTTGATAGTGAACGCCACGCTCCAGCGACGACGCAATTCGGTCCCGGTTATCACGGTTCTCGAGCACCGTCACCGACGACGGCTCGAAGTTGAAGTGATCAAGTAGCAGTGGAAGTAGACACTGGACGACGGACCCACATCCAAGAATGAGAACTCGACCGGGCGATGCGCTTTCGCTCAATTAGGACCTCTCGACTGTCAGTGATGGCGATGAGCCACGAGCGAGCCTACCGCTAATTGCTCGGCAAACTCTGGCCTTCACGCCGGCGCAACATTGCGCTCACGCTCGTACTGATCGAGCGGCGCGACGTTACGAGACCGTCATGCCGCCGTCCACGGCAATGTCGGCGCCGGTGATCGCCGACGACGCGGGCGAACAGAGCCACGCAATCGCCGCCGCCACCTCGAGAGGATCGATAAGTCGCCCGATTGGTTGTTGCGCGGCGAAGGTTTCACCGCTCTCGAGTCCGTACACGCGAGCCGACGCCTCGAGGATGGCCGTGCGCGTCGAACCCGGGCTGACGGCATTGGCGGTGACCCCGTATTCGGCCAGGTCCATCGCCACCGCTCGGATGAGCCCCACGACGGCGTGCTTCGCCGCGGAGTACGCGGCCAAGTGACGCAGGCCCAGTGATCCGGCCGCCGAGGCCACCGCCACGATGCGCCCGTTCGCGCTCGGACCGTTTTCGATCAGCGTCGACGCGGCCGCTTCGATGAGTCGACGGGTACCTAAGACGTTGACTGACCAGACCGCGTCCCACGCGCCGTCACTGATCTGCCAGAACGGGCCGCCCCCCGCTACGACCCCCGCGCAGGCCACGACGGCGTCGAGCCGGCCAAAGTGGCGTGTCGCGGTTTCGACCGCGAGTTGCATGTCGGTGGCGCTTCGCACGTCGCCCACGAGACCGAGCACGGCGTCGCCGTGTCGAGCCACGACCGCGTCGAGATCGCCGCGGGTGGCCAGCGCGTAGGGGACGTCGGTAATGTCGCGACAGCGATCAACCGCGACGACCCGGTAGTTCTCATTGACCAACACGTCGACGGTGGCGGCGCCGATGCCGCGCGCGGCGCCGGTGACGATCGCGACGCGGCTCATGATCCGAGCTTTCGGTAAAAATCCGCCGGCACCAGGACGTCAGTTCGATCCAATTCCTTGACGTCGGCCTTACCGAGACCGAGTAGGGCCGCGTCAATTCCACCGCGCAGCACGTCGAGTACGTTCTCGACGCCGCCTTGACCGGCCGCGGCCAAGCCCCACAGGTACGCCCGGCCAATCATGACGGCGTTCGCGCCGAGTGCGAGCGCCTTGACGACGTCGCTCCCTCGCCGCACGCCGCCGTCGAGCAGTACTTCGATCTGATCGCCCACCGCGTCCACGACCGCCGGCAGCGCCCGGATCGGTGCCGGCGTGCCGTCGAGATTGTTGCCCCCGTGATTCGACACCGACAGGGCGCTGGCGCCTAAGTCCACGACGCGTTTCGCGTCGTCCACTCGACAGACTCCCTTGACCATAAAAGGTCCATCCCACTGCGCGCGCAGCCACGCCACGTCCGACCAACTCGGCAACGTACTTTGCATCCACTCGTAGTACGCGCCAAAGAACGTGGGGGGCTTTTGGCCCGGTGCGGCCATGTTGGGTGTGGTCAGTGAGGGCAAGTGGCCGGTCTTGGCGAACGACCAGAACCACCGCGGTCGGGCCAGCACGCCGGGCGCTAACTTCGCCACCGCCTTGAGATTGATCTTGTCGGGAATCCAGGGACTGCCCCAGTCCCGACCGTTGGCGAACGACCAGTCGAGCGTGAGGATGATCCCCTTAGCTCCGGCGTTCTTGGCCCGCTCGAGTCGTTGTAACAAGGTGTCGCGATTCCCCGACCAGTACAGCTGAAACAAGACCTGATCGTTCACAGCGCACACGTCTTCGATGGATCGACTGGCAAAGGAGCTAAGTCCCATCGCCACCCCGCGGTTGGCAGCGGCCCGAGCGACGGCCACTTCGCCCTCGGGGTGGACCGCTTGCACGCCCGTGGGCGAAAGCAGCACCGGCATCGAGATCGACTGACCCATCACCGTGGTAGCCATGGAGCGCTCGTTGAAGAGGTCCGCGACGTGCGGCGCGAAGCCCAACTGGTCGAACGAGGCCACGTTGTCACTCGCGGTGAGACCTTTTTCCGACCCGGCCACCAACGCGCCGTAAACCGACTTGGGCAGACGTTTCTCGGCCCGACGCTGCGCGATCGCCACCGTTTCGAACCACGAACTCGCCATCGATCCCCCGTTAGATCTCACTGCGAGACTACCTGAGCAGCCCTTCAAACTCCTGGTGTTCTACCGCGCGGACAGCGCGACGGGCACCCTCTTGGAATGATCCGGTGACGAGAGTGGACGAATCGTCACGCGCTTGGTCGCGAGCGCCGTTTCGCCGTGTCCGAAAACGCACTCGGGATCGGGGTCGGACATCTCAAGTCCCGTGAAGAACTTGGCCGCCATGCATCCCCCTCGACACGCGTCGTAGGCGCCACACGACGCGCACGCCCCCGCGTTACCCGGCTCACGCAACGCGCGAAAGAGTTCGCTCTCACTCCACACCGCACTAAAGCCGGCGTCGCGAACGTTGCCGGCGAGAAACTCTTCGTGAATCACGAACGGACAGGCGTACACGTCGCCCACGGGATCGATCAGACAGACCACGCGTCCCGCGCCACAGAGATTGAGCCCCTCGAGGGGACGGCCGAGCGCCGAGAGATGGAAGAACGAGTCACCGGTCAAAACGTTCGGTCGATCGATCAGCCAACGGTAGAGACGTCGATTCTGCTCGAGCGTGGGATGCAACTCGTTCCACACCGCGACGCCCCGTCCCGAAGGGCGAAGGCGCGTCAAGCGCAGCTCGGCGCCGTAGGACTTTGCCAGCCCTTCGAAATCTTCGAGTTGCTCGACGCTCTCTCGGGTCATGACGACCGAGATCTTGAATTGGCCAAAGTTCGCGTCGTGCAGATTGTCCATGGCGCGTCGGGCGCTGTCATAACTCCCCTGCCCGCGAATTCGATCACTGGTCGCGGCGTCGACGCCGTCGATCGAGATCTGAATGTCGAGGTAATCGATGGCCGCCAGACGTCGGGCGGCGACTGGGTCGATGCGCGTACCGTTGGTCGAGAATTTGACACCGACGTGCTGGTCCACCGCGTGCTCGATCAGTTCAAAGAAGTCCCGTCGGATCATCGGCTCGCCGCCACCAATGTTGATATAGAAGATCTGCATCGCCGCGATTTCGTCGATCAGACCCTTCGCCTCTGACGTCGTGAGTTCTCGTGGATCGCGCCGCCCCGACGACGACAAACAGTGCGTACAGGCCAGATTGCACGCGTAGGTCAGTTCCCACGTGAGGCAGATCGGCGCAGCGAGTCCGCGCTCGAAACGTTGCCGTAACGACGAATCAGCGCCCACCGAGCAACTCCGATCGGTGCAACGATGCCAGCGCCGCGGCGTACCGAGT
>DATLTW010000022.1:0-7701 GCA_035533495.1 Acidimicrobiales bacterium
GTTGGCACGCTCCTTGAAGAGTCCGGGGCGCCTGTCGGGGCGTGCCTCCATGATTCGGGCGTGGCGCTCCTGGAGAAGTTCGAGGAACTCGTTGGGACCATCCGCGAGTCGTCTCATCTCAGCGAGATCACTCACGAGCCAGAAGGTGGCGAGCACATCGTGGGCGTCTTGAGGTCGTCCGGCGGGTTCGATTCCCCGGTAGACGATATCTTCAGCCTCCTCGACGGTGAACTCCGTGCCCTCGATGTAGTTGGAGAAGTACGCCTCGTAGAAGGGGAGGATGCTGGGCTCGAGCGGAGCGGCGGGATGGTTCTGGGGGGCGGCTGATTGCAGTGCGGCGACCAGGACGTCGCATCGTTCGATTCGTTCGGCGTCGTAGGGAATGCCGAGCGCACGTTGTCGAAGTGACCGAGGTAGACCCGACATTGGCCTCGTCCCCAGCGCGGCGCCGATCAGGTTGTCAAGGTCAGTGGCGTCCTCGGCGCTGACCCCGAGCAGTGGTGCCAGTGTGCGCACTTGGTCGCGCACCTGACCGAGCTCGTCGGCACCGCCAAATCGCGCAGCGCGCTCGACCCACTCACCGAGTTCGTGGCGGGTGAGGCGACGCGAGAGCGCACCGCGGCGCGCCCTGGAGGGGATGGCGTTCTCGGCGAGGGCCCGGGCGAGCGAAGCCTGGTGCAGCTCGCCGGGCAGGGGGATGTCGCCTGGCTGCGGGGCGGCGCCGCGGCGCAGGGACACCGTGAGTCCGGGCAAGATAAGCGTGCGGTCGTTGTGCGGGTAGACCAAGTACAGCGTTCCTTCCACCGGACCGGCTGTTTGGGCGGAACGATCCGAAATCGTGGCGTCAGGAAAGAGACGCCCGGCGATGGTCCGCCACTCCCGCCTCACCACTCGTTCGGGCGCACTTGACGTGTCGGTCGTGTAGACGCCCGTAGCCAGTCGTACTACGGCCCCCCGTGCGGACATCTGGGAGAGCGTGGAGCGAGGCACGTCGCCGCTGAGGATAATGGTCGAAGTGCTGCTATCCATGATTTTGCTCCTAATAGTAGAACAAATACGGATTTAGTCTACCTTTATTAGAGCAAAACCGGACATAAGAATGCCCCATTTCCAAGTCTGTGTCCGATTTCGGCGGAGCGAAAGCTTCGGAAGATCCTCAAAGTTACTCGGCTAATGACGCAGCCGGCATAATACCCGTGACTCATCCTTGGGTGGCCGAGACGATGAGAGGACTTCGTGCTCGCTTCGTGGATTCACATTGACTTTTGCTCGACCAGCGCCAAGAGTTCTTCCCTCGGTGTTCTCGTGCCGCCCCGAGGCGGTCCTGCCAGGGTGTCGGATTGCCACAGCGATAGTTGCATGAGGTCGTTGCCGCAACGCTCCCGTACGTACTCAAGTTCGAATTCGAAGCGATTCATCACCCCGAGCACTTGGCGGTCTTGGCGTAAGAGACATCGTTCATGGCCCATCGCTCGGTGGCTATGAATGCCGGAATGACGCCGAGTTTGAGCAGCATAACCTGGAGACTCTCCGGGAATCGCTCCAAGAGCGTTGCTGCAGGTGCCAACGGAATCAGCAGCGGCAATAGCGACCGCTCGTTGACGAAGAGTGCAACTTTTGGTCGCCAGAACGCAGCGGTGGCGTACCAAATTCAGAGTGTCGTCGTGGGGTTCTCTTCGGCAGGGGCGAGGGGCCCCTTCTCCCTCGTGAGGAGTTTCTTCGTCGCGTGGATCGTGTACATGGTTCTTCAAGTTTGCACCACCGGGTGACCGCCCTGGGAATGATTTCTCTTGCGTTGACGGTATGAATTGAGACGCTGCCACCGCAACTAGAGGGCGAAATCACTGAACAGCCACCAATTGGAGAAGACACCTCTTCTGAAAAACCGTGGGATGACTCGTGAGTTCTATTGCGAAATATGAGGTGAAAATGCTCCATAAGTCCTGGTGAGGCTGGTGGGCCGCCCGGGTCTCGATCCCGGCACCTTGGGATTAAAAGGCCACCGAGTTCATTATTCTCTATTCATTAGATTCAGAGAACCCCATATTCATAGGGTTTTGCGTTCAGTCCGTTCAGTGCATTCAGTGGCTATCGAGAAATGTTAGGGATGGAATTAGGGATTTTTGCCACGTCTCGCTGGGCAATTACAACCACTCGAATGGGTTGCCTTGGAGATCAATCTGAAGCGACATCGACTTGGTCGAACCGTAATGAGTGATGTGACGCGTAATACCCACGAACTGCGTGTCTAGGGCCGGGCCGCTCCGATGAGACCTGCGGTGAAAAGCGGAGCGTAGCTCACCGTCGTGCCCGAATGGGCCGCGGCGATAACGGTGCTCGCACCGAAGGGACCGCTCCCGACGTACATCACGAGGTGGTCGACTAAGTGATCGCCATCGAGGTTGTAGTAGTAAAGAAGGTCACCTGGCTGAAGTGATGACAAAGGCACGTGCTCGAGCGCCGGCCACTGGGATTCGGTGGTCCGTGGGATGGTCACGCCCGCCCTGGCCCAGGCCCACTGCACGAGCCCCGAACAGTCGAATCCAACGCCCGGGCTCTCTCCGCCCCAGACGTAAGGTACGCCGAGTTGGCTCTCGGCGTATTTGACGGCCAGGAGGCCCTTGGCCGACGCGGCTACCTGCGTGATTGCTGGAGCGGGCGTCGCGGCCTGGATCGCCGCCGTGACCGTGTTGGCGGCACTCTGCCCACCAACGGAGGAGGCGGCAGTCACCGCTTGGACCTCGCCCGTGACATCGTGCCGCCGGGCCGCCGCGACACCACGTTGCACCTCGTAAGCAACGATTCTGGTCTTGAGAGATCGGGTCATCGTGTCCAGTGTCGCCCGCGTCGCTGCTTCGTTTTGATTGTTCTGCACCAGCAGCGCCCGCATCTCAATGGTCGTACGGCGCGCGTCGCTGCGCTGTTGATCGATCTGGGAGAGCGTTGATCGGAGCGACGCCAGTTGGGACTGGTACGCCACGAGGAGTCGCTTCAGGTCTGCGGCGACGAGGTTCTCGTAGACCTGGCGCGCCGCCCGTTGGGCGGCGGTCTGATCGAACACTGAGGGAACGTGTGCCTGATTCGCTCCGAGCACGTAGGCACGCACCACGGCGGTCGAGAGCGCGCCGGACGTGGAGCTCATGGCACGTTGCACGGCCGCCCTCTGGACTTCGAGCTCGCCGATCTTCCGGTCGATGAGGGCCACCCGCACCTTCGCGGCGTCGTATGAGTTGGCCGTCGTCTCACCCGCCTGGGAGAGATGCGACAGGCGCGCTGAGAGGACGACGATCTGCGCCTCGGTCTGGGCGATGGTTCCTGCATCGGCGTTGGTGGCCGTGGCGAAGGGCGACATGGTCAGTGCGAGCGTGGCGGCCGCGAGGGCGAGGCTCCGGCGGCGCGAGGGTTGGGACCCGAGTCGCGTGGGTGACCAGAACGTCACGAAACGGACCGTGCCTGATCGGTCCGATGCCCTTCGCTGGTCGACCACGACGAACGAGTGACGTTCGGGTGAGTCCTGGGTGGACGGCGTGTTTCGGTTCGGTCGTCGATCAGGTTGGGGGCCACGGTTCGTGAAACCCCACCGGGACGCCAGCTATTCCATGGTCGAGTCATGACCATGGAGCGGGCCAGCGGTCTCGGCGGAGCGAGCCGGGGCCGACGTGCCCTCAGTCATGAGCGGGCTCGGAAAACGTGGAATCTATGGGGTTCGTTGGTGCCGTGGCGAGGTGATCGTGGGGGTACAACGACGCGGAGACGTCGGGACATCCGTTGACGAGCCAGGCCACGGTCGACGCGTACGCGCGTTCTATCAGTTCACCTGACTGTGAGAAGTCCGCTGGTGCGACGTTCACGGGGCACAGGGGTGGCACCACCCGCAGTACAACCTCGTCGTGGAAACGCATGGCGTCCTGGGCAAGGCGATGCTGTACGAGAGTGGAGAGTCCCTGGAGGGCCATGGAGAGAGCCGACGTCGGAGGATGCGACAGCGCGCAGGGGAAGCCGGCAGGTACTACCCACACGATGCGGGCACGAAGACCGACGGCGTAGGAGATGGGTGTGTTGTTCACGACACCGCCGTCCATGTACCAACGCCCTGCGATCTCCACAGGCGGCAAGAGCCCGGGTATCGACGCGCTGGCGACGATGGCGTCGACGGCTGGACCTGACGAGAGTAGGACGTCGCGCCCGGACTGTACATCGACGGCTACCACGTGCAGCGGGATTGCTGAATCCTCCAAGCGCTCGAACGACAGATGGCGTGACAGCAGCGAGCGCAATCCTTTGTCTGAGGCGATCGACGGTCGTCGTCCACGAATCGCGGCGAGGCTATGGCGTGGGTTGAGGGGAAAGACGTCGCGGCGCCGAAGACTCTTCCACACGTCGACCAATCCGTCGATTCCACGGGGTCCCGGGTGATCGGCCAGCCAAGCGGCGTTGAACGCCCCCACACTGGTACCCACCACGAGGTCAATCGGGGTGCCGACCTCGACGATGGCACGCAGCATCCCGACCTGCGCCGCACCCAGACTGGCTCCGCCCGACAGCACGACCGCGCTGGGGCCATTCGTTGCGCTTCGCTCGACTGAACTCATGTGACCTCCATTTCGTGGAACCCAATGCGGTGCGCGGATATTCACTGAAATATGCCCTGGACCACCCCTTCGACTTCTCATGGGCTGCTGACATTGCACCTTCTTCGGGGTTCGTGCGAGACTCGTGCGTCGCAGGGGTCGAAGTCGAGTGGCGCATCGAGCGACAGGGTATTCAACTCTTTGACGCCCCCGCAACCAATCGACAGAGGGGCAGTCGCCCAGTTGGAAATCGCGTTATCGAAGAGGCGAACCATATCGGATGAGATTCCCGTCGGAATCGGTATGTGAGCCTTCACGTTTGCCGTAATTCTCGTCCTTCGGGGCAGTCACCTCCAGGCCAGCCTTGCGCCACTCGTCGGCGACTTGATTAGGGCTCTCACAATGGATATAGAGCGAGCCGCCCCCTGTCTGGATGTCGTCTTTGCGCTTGGTGAGATGAATGGTCAAATCTCGGTCGCGGTGGGCGAACGCGTCCGTCCCGTCGTGAAAGCTAATTTCACAACCCATCTTGGCGTAGTGATTCACTGATCGCGCCACGTCCACCACCATGAAGATTGGCTCAAATCCGCCGACCTTCTATCCGCCATCGTGCGCCATCATTTGTTGGTCGCGTTTCGCGTTCATTCAGCCGAGGCAGTCATAACAGAATTGGATCTCGCGATGATCGTGTAACTGGATAGTTGGTTCGCCGTGCTTGCTACAACATGAACAATTGACCACTGTTGTGACTCAAAGTTAGTCCGGGAGTTCCGCAATCTCCCATGTAGCCCCGTTGGAATAAATCTCGAGGTGGGCGGGTTGATTCAAGGGTGGAACATGAATTTGTCGTTATCGGCGGTGGAGCTGCTGGTCTCGCTGCGGCCCGGGCCGCTCGTCGCCGGGGCGCGAGCGTGACATTGGTGAGTGAAGGCCCGCTGGGCGGGGACTGTACGTTCCTAGGGTGTGTCCCCTCGAAGACCCTTCTCCGTGGCGCCCGTCAGGGACTCGACTTCGATGCCGCCATGTCCGAGGTGCGCCGGGTTGTGGCATCGATTGCGGCTGATGAGGATGCGGACCAGTTGCGCAGCGAAGGCGTCGAGGTGCTGCGCGGCCGTGGCGTCTTCATCGACGATGAAACTATCGACGTCAGCGGCACGACGCTTCGCTCGAAGCGGTTCATCATCGCGACGGGGGCGGGGCCCTTCGTGCCGCCGATTCCGGGACTCGAGGCTGGCACGTACTTGACCAATGAGAACGTCTTTACTCAGTCCTCCCTGCCCGCACGCATGGCGATCCTCGGTGGCGGCCCAATCGGCATCGAGATGGCCGAGGCCTTCGCGCGACTCGGCACCGTGGTCAGCGTCGTCGAGGCGGTACCGCGCCTGCTGCCGCGCGAAGAGCTCGAGGCGAGCGCGGTAATTAGAGAGCATCTCGAGGGGCTGGGGGTGAGCGTGCGCGTCGCCACGACGTGCACGCTGGTCGAAGCGACGGATTCAGTGACACGGCTCGGATTCAATGTGGCCCCCGACCTCGAGGTCGACGCCCTGTTGGTGGCGGTGGGACGGCGACCGGCCTCCTCGGGCCTGGGCTTGGACGCCACGGGCGTGAAGGTCGACGCGCGGGGCTTCATCGAGGTCGACGCGAGGATGCGCACGTCATCGTCGCGGATCTACGCCATCGGCGACGTCGCCCAACCATTGCAGTTCACGCACGTCGCCGACGAAACCGGACGTATCGCCGCCCACAACGCGCTCTCTCGACTGGCGATTCGACGTTTTCACCCCGAATGGATTCCCATGGTGACGTACACCGACTTGGAGGTGGCCCGCGTCGGTGTCACCGAGGATCAGGCACCGAGTGGATCGCGCGTGGCCTACCTGCCAATGGCTGAGTTCGACCGTGCTCGGATATCGGGCGACGACCGAGGATTCGTGAAGATCATTGTCGGTCCGCGCCGGATCACCCGGAACCTCGCCGGTGGCTCGATCCTGGGAGCGACCATCGTGGCGCCGCGCGCCGGTGAGATGATCCAGGAGATTGTACTGGCCATGCGCTCTGGCCTCTGGCCGGCCCGATTGGCGACCGCGACGCACGCCTATCCCTCGTGGTCGATGGCGGTGCAGTTGGCCGCGGCCCAGTTCTTCGGCGAATTCGGTGGTCGAACCGCGCGCCCCTCGAATTCAATGGAATAGTCATGAGAATGACAGGGTTTATCCAGTGATGGAGCAAGAGCCGATTCTTGAACGCGATGGCGACGGTTCCGCGGATGCAGCCTTTCATCGCTATGTGGTGCCGGAACTGCCGGCCCTGCTGCGGGTGGCTCGAACGCTCACCCAGAATTCCCACGACGCCGAAGACCTGGTCCAGGACACGATCATTCGCGCGTACAAGTCGATCACCACGTTCGATGGGGCCCATCCTCGAGCGTGGCTGTTCACGATTCTGCGCAACACCCACATCAACCGCAATCGCCGCCGGCGACCGGATCTTTTCGACGACCCGAGCGACGTGGAGACGATTGCGGATCATCGATCTTCGGATCCGGCGGAACTGGTCGAACAGTCGGCCTTTCGTGACGCGGTCGTCGCGGCGATCGCGACCCTGCCCGCGAAAATGCGCGTGGTCGTGGAGTTGGTGGACCTGGAGTCGTGTACCTACGCCGAAGTGGCGATGGCGCTCAGTATTCCGATCGGCACGGTGATGAGTCGGCTGCACCGTGGCCGCAAGCACATCAAGGACCAGCTCATCGCCAAGGGCTTAGTGAACAAGAAAGTGAGTTCAACGTGAGGATGCTTCGAGGCATGCGAGACAATCTGCGCGAAATGCGTAACTGTCACGAGGTCGGCCAATGGCTGCAGCACTATCTGGACGGGGAACTCGAGCCAGTGGTGAGCACCCAGGTCGAGGAGCACCTCGAGACATGCGTTCGTTGCGGACTTGAGTTCGACACCTACTCGAGGATCAAGACTGCTCTGCATGATGCATCGGCTCTCTCGCCCGAACTCATCGAGGATCAGATCGCCCTGCATCGGTTGCGTCGCTTCGCTGACGAGCTCGTCGGTCACTCGGGTCCTGACGCGTAAGGGCCGGTGATGGTCTTCTCCACCGTGGTGCGTAGCGACGCCGAACG
>DATLTW010000023.1:0-3632 GCA_035533495.1 Acidimicrobiales bacterium
GTGATGCCTTTTCGCGTTGACGGATCCGGACTAGAGCGACGAGGGGATTAGCGCCGCGATCGCCCTGGCGATGACGTGGTAGCCAGCGTCGGTGGGGTGGATATTCGGGCCAAAGGGGGCCGGCGCGCACATCCACGTCAAGGAGCACGCCGCGCCCACGTTGCCCGTCACCGTGACGCCCTTCGCCAGTGGAACTAAAGCGTGGGTGTGATCGGAAAAGGCCTCCGCCACCTTGGCGAAGGGAACATTGAACGAGCTGTAGACACTTTGAAGGACGTCGTTGAGGGCGCGCATCACGCCCACGCTGGCGGCGGCGAACGCTTGACCGCTGGCGCCACTGAGGGCACTCGCGTAGAACGGGTCGTAGTGTCCGACCCCGACGAAGGTGACGTTCGGACCTGCGGCCGCCTTTAGAGAGGCGACGACTTGGCTTAGCTGTGGTGGAAGCGTCGCGAACTTCTGGGCGAGGCACGTGGCGTCAAAGACATGCCCGTCAAAGCAAGGAGCAATGGTGTTGAAGCCCAGATCGATGGTGACGAGACCGGTTTGGTCGTGGTGCGCGCGTAAGAAGGCCAGCGCGTCCGAGAGTTGCGTGTCGTTTCCCGTGTAGCAGTGGTCGCCGCCGTTAATAAAAGTGTCGACCGACTCTCCCGGACAGCCGAGCCGGGTCAACGCCAGGCTGACACCGTTGGCGGCCGCCATCGCCACGAGGTCGTTGGCGTAGCCGTGAATGGTGGGATGTCCCTTGGGGTCGGTGGGGGTCGGTTGCACGCCGACCGACACCGACGCACCGAGGTCTAAGTAGAAGGGCTGCGTGGGCGTCGCCGCTCCGGCCATTGCCGTCGAGAACGGAGTCAACGCGGCGAAGAGCGATAGGGCGATGGCCAGCGTGACGCCGCCAACGGCGGTTCGTCTGATCCAGCGGCGTAAGTGTGGCATGTATCTCGATCTCTCTTCAGTCCCATCGCCGGTTCACTTTGGCGAGCGGTGTTTCGAACAGGTGGCGGACGGCCAAGTGAAAATTACTAAGCCCACTTTGAG
Organism: Acidimicrobiales bacterium; assembly: GCA_035533495.1. GTDB lineage: Bacteria > Actinomycetota > Acidimicrobiia > Acidimicrobiales > RAAP-2 > RAAP-2. Next base: position 1,042 of record DATLTW010000023.1, read on the forward strand.
ATCTGATTAGAAAACGCCATGAGGAATATAAGAAGTTCTAGCAGGTCCGTTAACGGTGATCACGTGTGGCCTTCGGTGAGGCGAAGAAGCCCGGGCGGGGTGCGCCAAGGCGGGGGCCAGAATTTGGGGCCGCTTCATCCCCTTGGCGCGGGCGCATTCTCGATCGGGGTTTTGGCCAAATTGAGGAGTGGTGGGTTTAATCACCCGGTACGTCTGGCGTTCGTCCCCGATTCGAAACCCGTCCGATGAGTTTCAAAACGCCACGGAATCTCGGTGCCTCCATGCCCGCTTCTTCCACGCCCCGGGCTGCCGCTGAATCAGCGGTATTTCTGTACATGAGCACCAGCAACTTTTCGAAAACGCCAGGTGCAATGTCCCAGGCGAGCGTCGCGAATCGTGCGAGCGCCGGGGCTATCGTCGAAGGACGTTTGACGATAGCAAGGCAGACCCGTTGGGCCGCTTTTTCGCTTGTCAACTGGGGCAAGAACTGATACACGCGCGTTGGCTGGATCATGGGCGTGCGCACCAACGACAAGTAAATATTGGTCACCGCTACTCCGTCGCGATTTACTTCGGGTGCTACGCAGCGCAAGAAGGTGTCGAAGGCCGATTTGGATGCGAGGTACGCGGAGAAGCGCGGCGCTCGAAAGAGCACCCCCAACGACGACACGTTGACGATGTGTCCGCGTCCGTGCGCGCGCATCTCGGGCAGCAGTCCGAGCACGAGGTGCACCGGGGCCAGGTAGTTGACGTCGATCGTACGCTCGAAGTCGTGGAACCGGTCGTAGGAGAGCTCAATGGAGCGGCGGATCGAGCGCCCCGCGTTACTGACCAGAATGTCGACGTGACCGTAGGAGCGCCGTACTTCGTCAACGAGTCGCGCCACGTCGTCACGATCGGTTAAGTCCGCTGGCATGGCCCGCGCCGTGCCCCCGGCCGCGTTGACGTCGTGCTCGATCTCGTCCAGACGATCCTTGGACCGGGCTACTAGTAACACGGTCGCTCCCGCGGCCGCGAGCGCTCGGGCGCTCGCTTCGCCGATTCCCGACGAGGCCCCGGTCACCATGACGACCGATCCGGCGACGGCGTCTTTCAGTCGTGCGTCAAGTTTGCGCCGATTTAACCTCATGTTTGATGATACGTCGGTCGTTGTCGAGTGCGTAGAGGCCGTGTTTCGAGCGAGCGTCGAGTGCAGGGTCCCCTGTAGTGGCGTCTGGGCCTCGCGTGATCTACGCGGTTGGCGCGTTGTTGAGTGAGAGTGCGACTCGAAGAGCCGACTTGTCAATCTTTTCGAGTGACGTGCGCGGTAGTGGCGTGTCGAAGAAGAACAACTGGCGGGGTTGCTTAAAGTCAGCGAGGCGATCGGTCAGAAACGTGCGAAGTGCTGCTAAATCGAGCGACGTCCCCTCAGCGAGGCGCACGACCGCCGCGACGTCTTGGCCAAGGATCGGGTGGTCGATACCGAGTACCGTGGCCTCGAGGACCGCGGGATGTTCATAGATGGCGTTCTCCACCTCAACGGAGTACACGTTAAAACCACCGCGATTGATCACGTCATGCTTGCGATCAACCAGATAGACAAATCCGTCTTCGTCCACGTAGCCCAGATCGCCCGTGTGGACCCATCCGTCGTGGAATGTCTGCGCCGTGGCATCCGGATTGTCAAAGTAGAACCGACGGCCGCTGCGCATTCGTAAGACGAGTTCGCCAATTTGGCTGACCGCTAAGTGATTGCCGCGTTCATCAATGACGTCGACGGCGCCGCCCGCCATCGGTTTGCCGACCGAACCCGGCCTCGTGCGGGCATCATCGAAGGAGAGCAGACAGGCCGCGTCACCCGCTTCGGTGAGACTGTACGCATTCATGACCAGCGCCTCGGAGAATGTCGTGGCGAGCCACGTGAAGGACTCCGAGGGCATCGGCGCGGATCCAAAGAGAACAACTTTGACTGAGGTCGTGTCAACGTCTTCAAGTGCGCCGAACTCGCGTAAGAGCTGCACGTGGGCCGGGACCAACATCAGCCACCCGGGTCGCTGATCATCGAGTAGTTCAGCGAAGCGAGACGTGGAAAATACTGGCAGACACACGTTGGTGAGACCGAGGCGAAGGCACGCGATCATCGTCCCGTAGGTGCCAAGCACTGTTCCCAGCGGCGCCGCGTGCATGAAAGCGTCCTCGACTTCCGACGCGAGCACGTTGATGCTCAGCACGTTCTCGTGCGTCGAGGCCACGCCCTTAGGCAGCCCCGTCGTTCCCGAGGTGTACAAGAGGTCGGCGAGATCGGACTCAGAGATTGGGACTTGGAACGTGTCGGTGTCAAACGCCGCGAGATCTTCCAACGTGCGGTCGAGGGGGAGACGATGTCCGTCGGCGTCGTTGGAATCAATCGGACCGAGCAGCAAAGGGCGGGGCTCGAGGTGAAGGCAGGCATCTCGAGCTTTGGACAGGTGTTCACCGGCCGCCACTATGGCGCGGGGACGAGCGTTCGCCAACACGTGCGCGATCTCCGTGCGAGCCAGACGAGGGTTGATCGGCGCGGCGACACCGCCCGCCTTTTGGATAGCCATGTACGTGACATAACAGAGGATGGC
>DATLTW010000024.1:0-57993 GCA_035533495.1 Acidimicrobiales bacterium
CGAGGTCGGGGGTGAGAAATATTCGATAGGCCGAGGGAACAACGGTTCGCGCGAGACGATAGGGGTTCGAAGTGGTAGTCATAAGTCGCTACCTTACGCCTAAATCTTCTACGCTCGCTAAGTGACTTCTCCGCCCACGCCCGTCTCGTTACGCATCAAGCCGGGTCCAAACCGTCTGGCGGTGACCGGCATTGGTAACGCGATGCTCGACATCATCGCGCAAGACGACCGCGAGGTCTACCGCGACCTCGGGCTCGTCAAGGCGGCGATGTCGCTCATTGACGAGGACCAACTCGACGTGTTCTACAACGCCATGGGCCCCACTATTCAGATGTCGGGCGGTTCGGTGGCGAACTCGATCGCCGGGGTGGCCGCCCTCGGTGGTACGTGTGGCTACATCGGCAAAGTCGCCGACGACGAGTTTGGCGAGCGATTTCGCCACGATCTGCGTTCGATGGGTGTCGAGCTCGACCTCGCCGTGGCGAAAGCCGGTGAAGGTGCGACTGGGAGATGTCACGTGTTCATCACCACTGACGCGCAGCGCACGATGGCCACGTACTTAGGCGCCTCGAACAAACTGAACGTGAACGACATCAGGGAAGACCTCATCGCCCGTTCCGAGATCACGTACGTCGAGGGATACCTCTTCGATCTCCCTCCGGCCAAAGAGTCGATTCGAAAAGTCGTTAATTTCGCCCACGATCACGACTCGATGGTCGCCCTTTCACTGTCGGACATGTTCTGTGTCGATCGTCATCGACGGGACTTTTTGGATTTGGTGACGAGCGACGTCGACGTACTGCTCGCCAACGAGACGGAGATCCTCTCGCTCTTTCAGTTCGATCGCCTCGAACAGGCCTTCGGCGCCCTCGACGAGATCGGCGTGCTCGCGGTCGTAACTCGTGGGGCTAAGGGCGCGGACGTCGCTACGGTGTCGGGTGTGGTGAGCGTGCCCGCATTCGAAGTTGAGCACGTCGTCGATCAAAATGGCGCCGGTGACATGTTCGCCTCTGGTTTTCTCTACGGTCTCGCGCTGGGCGCCGATCCCGTCGAGGCGGCGGAGCTGGGCTCGTTGTGCGCCGGCGAAGTCATCACCCACCTCGGCGCGCGTCCCGAATCAGATCTCGAGTTGCTCGGCATCGACGCGGGACTTCTTTAGTTTTTAGATTCCTTGGGCATCGAGGACCGCGTCGAGCTCCCGGGTGCGAATCGTCTCCCACTTGACCCAGATCACGGCAATGGGTATACAGGCGAGCAGCATCAACGCGTCGCCCCCGATCCACATGATCGCGCCGCCGAGATGCACGTTCAACAAAATTGACGCCTTCGTCGAGCCCGCGGGTGTCATCGAGGCGTAGGCCGGGAAGGGATTCGTCGTCGTCATGGCGAGGGCCAGACCCGTGAAAGTGTCCACGGGTACGGCGGCCATGATGTAGACGAGGCGAAGGCCGGGGTGAATCTTGTACCCCCGCTCGAGTCCGAAGGCCGCGCGAAAAAAGAGGTAGCCCACGACGAGAAAGGCAATCTGCTCGGCGTGGTGGAACCACTCGTGCTCCATCATGTAGTTCACGAGTCCCGTCAGATGCGTAAGGGGAATGAAGACGAAGTAGAGGGCGAAGGCGAAGAGCGGATGGGTGAGGCGAGCCATCAACCGGCTGTCGAGCCAGCGTCGAATCGTCGGGCCCCCGCTCGCGTAGGCGAGATCGAGCGGCGCGCTCAGGGCGAAGAGGGGGGCGGCCACCATAATCAACAACAGGTGTTGAATCATGTGGTCGCTGAAGTACTCCATGTCGTACACGCCAAGAAAGGTCTGGGTCGCGACGAACGTCACGACCAGCCCCGAGGCGAAACAGATCGAGCGAACCTTCGGCCACGACGTCGTTTCGCGAACGCCCCACACGTAGAGCAATCCCGCGCCTATCAAAAGTATGAGCGGGAGAACGCCGAAGTCCCAGACATTGAGATGGTGCCAAGAAAAAGGCTGAATCATCTCGTTGGGCACTGGCATATCCTACGACGGCGAAATTGCGAGAAGAACGGCTCGGTAGGATAGCCCCGTGCGCGCAAAGTATTTCTCACGTCGAGCGATTGGACTGCACTTCGCACTCCTGCTTTGGCTTGCGATGTGTGCTTCGGCGGCGTGGTGGCAGGTCGGACGAGCGCTGGAGGGCAACTCACTGAGTTTTCTTTACTCTTTTGAGTGGCCCGTCTTTGGCGTGCTGGGTGTGCTCGGCTGGTTCGCGTTGCTGAACCTCGACGAGGTCACCGCCGATCAAGCATTGGACCGGCGTGACTACGAAGAGAAGATGCGCGCGCGCGCGGTCGCGGCGAGGGATCTCACTCGCGCTGACGAAGATCCGGCGCTCGCGGCCTACAACGACCATCTCGCTCGACTGTCACAGACACCAAAGAAGCGGCTCTGGGGCCACGGGTGAACGCTACGTTCCGGCGCTATCGCGTGATGTCTTTCGTCACGGGAACCACACTGTTGATTCTTTTTGTCACGCTGTTATTGCACGTCGTGGACTTGACCTTGTGGAAGCACATGTACTGGTTCGTCAAGATCGTGGGCGTGGGCCACGGGGTGGTCCTCTATCCGATCTACATGATCATGTGTTTCAATCTCGTGATGAAGTTCCACCTCAACGCTCTCTATCTCGGTATCATGCTGTTCGCGGGTTTCGTCCCGGGTCTGGCCTTTTTTCTCGAGCACCGTATGCGTCTTAAGCTCTACCCCCAAGGACTACCCGCAAAGTGAGCGAATGGCTCTCGCGTAGGGTCATCGCCTTCGCCCATCAAGGTGGATCATTTGAGGGCCCATCATCGACGATCGCCGCCATTGAGCACGCCCTGGCCGTTGGCGCGTCCGCCATCGAACTCGACGTGCACGCCACCAAAGATCGCCATTTGGTGGTCTGTCACGACGAGACCGTCGATCGCACCACTGATCACCACGGCGAGATCGCGCGTCTCACGCTCGCTGAGTTGAACGAGATGGACAACGCGTTTTGGTGGATTGAGGGGGACGTCGTATCCCTTGGGCGCGAAGCGGGCGACTACCTCTTCAGGGGGCGTGCGCCCAGCGACCGTCGTTTTGGCGTCGCGACGCTCGAAGAGGTGGTCGTGGCGTTTCCTGGCCTCTTGTTGAACCTTGACGTCAAGCGTACGAGTCCCGACGTGGAGCCCTACGAGGAGTTGCTCGCCGATGAGTTGCGACGTCTCGAAGCCACGAGTTCGGTAATCGTGGCGTCCTTTCACGACGACGCGATCCAGCGGTTTCGCACTTTCGCGCCCGAAGTGGCCACGTCAGCAGCGACCCATGAGACCGCGACGTTTTACTTCTCAAGTCTCGAAGGAGCGCCGGTCGTGCCCCCAGTGAGCGCCTTTCAAGTTCCGGCGACTTACGGCGAGATCAACGTCGTCACCGAGTCGTTTATTGCCGCGGCCCACCACGCCGGCGTCGCCGTGCACGTGTGGACGATCAACGAGGTTGACGAGATGGCCCGATTGGTGGACCTGGGCGTCGACGGGATCGTGAGTGACCGACCCACGCCGCTGGCCGCGCTGTTGGAAGAACGGGGCTGTGCGTGGGACGGAAAACTTGGGGGAGGGCCTTAGCCGCGACCGCAGTTCGGCCGTTTACCGTGGTTGGCCTTCTTTTTCGCGCGCAGCTTGCGCTTCACGGTCCGCTTTGACATAGGTGACAATGTTACTAGGTAAATCGCGCCGCGAGCCAAACGAGGAATCCACCGTGGATGCAACTGAAACCGTCGGGCAATTGGTGCTCGTGGCAACGCCGCTGGGCAACCTCGGCGATCTCTCGCGCCGTGCTCTCGATCTTTTCGCGCGCGCCGACGTTATCTACTGTGAGGACACTCGACATTCGCGCACACTCTTTAGCGCGCACGACATACCCACCAGGGGGCGGCTCCACTCTCTTCACGAACACAACGAAGCCGCGCAGTGTGAGATCATCGTGGCGCGCGTACGCGCGGGAGAACTCGTCGTTCTCATCAGTGACGCCGGAACTCCGGGTATCTCGGACCCCGGCAGCCGCGTGGTCGAGGCGGTTGTCGAGGCGGGCCTCGTGGTGTCGAGCGCACCGGGCCCCTCGGCCGTCATTGCCGCCCTCACGATAAGTGGACTCTCCACCGAGCGATTCGTGATGGAAGGATTCCTCCCACGAAGGGCCAGCGAACGGTCGCACTTCTATGACAAGTGGGCGCGCGAAGAGCGCACCACGGTGTTCTATGAGTCGCCCCAGCGCTTGAAGACGACGCTGAAGGAACTCGCGGAGCGTTTCCCGTCGCGACGCGTGGCCGTCGCTCGGGAGCTGACCAAACTGCACGAAGAGGTGACACGCGGCACCCTCGCCGAGGTGGCCGCCCTCATGGACCAACGCGACGTTCTCGGCGAGATCACGGTCGTACTCGAGGGCCTCTCGTTGGCGCCCGAAGTCGACGAGAAGCTCGTGCGCGCGGCGCTCGTGGAGCAGTTCCAAAGCGGCGCGTCGACACGCGACGCGGTGGACTACGTGGCCGCCACGTTGGGCGCGTCACACCGCGACGTGTACCAACTCGCGCTCGACACACGTAAGGGCGAGCCGCGCTAGTTCACTAACCTCTATCCATGGGCCGCTTCTACATCACCACCCCCATCTACTACGTGAACGACGCACCTCACGTGGGCACCGCCTACACCACCGTGAATGCGGACGCTTTGGCGAGGTGGCACCGACTCCTCGGAGACGAGACGAAGTTCCTCACCGGGACCGACGAACACGGTCAAAAGATGGCCGAGGCCGCGGCGAAGAACGACTTCTCACCCAAAGCGTGGACCGATCGGACGGCCGAACGTTTTCGCGAGGCCTGGGATCTGCTCAATATCAGTTACGACGACTTCATTCGCACCACCGAATCGCGCCACTACCTCACCGTGCAGACTTTTCTCTCGGCGATCTACGAGAACGGCTTCATCTACAAGGACGTGTATAAGGGCCTCTACTGCGTGAGTTGTGAGGACTACTACACGCTCGAGGCCAGCGACGGTGGGAGTTGCCCCATCCACCATCGCCCTTTGACCGAAATGGAAGAGGAGAACTGGTTCTTTCGACTCAGCGCCTTTGAGGATCGGCTCCTCGAGTTTTACGCCGATCACCCTCACTTCGTCACGCCCGAGACCAAGCGAAACGAGGCGTACTCGTTCATTAAGGGCGGGCTGCGCGATATCTCGATCACGCGCGGCTCGATCACCTGGGGGGTGCCCGTGCCCTGGGACGATTCCCAGGTCTTTTATGTCTGGTACGACGCACTGATCAACTACCTCACCGCCATCGGCTACGGACGGGCCGACGACGAGGTCGCGCTCTGGTGGCCCCATTCGCACCACTTGATCGGTAAAGAGATCATCCGCTTTCACTGCGTGTGGTGGCCCGCGATGTGCATGGCCGCCGGGTTAGACCCCGCGCACCACGTGCACGTCCACGGGTGGCTCTTGGTGGGCGGGGAAAAGCTCGGCAAGACCCTGGTGGCCGAAGGGGGCGTGCGCCTGAGCGACATCGCGCCCGTCGATCTCGCCAACGAGTTTGGCGTCGATCCACTTCGTTACTACTTGTTGCGCGAGACGGCCCTAGGCAACGACGGCGAATTCTCGCTCGAGGGCATCACCGCTCGCTACAACACCGATCTCGCGAACAATCTCGGCAATCTCGTCGCGCGCGTGGCCGCCGTGGTTCACGCCAAATGCGCGGGCGTGGGGCCCGCTCCCGATGGGGATTCGACGCTGCGCCCCGCGGCCGAGGCGGCGCTGTCGAGCGCCACCGAGGCGTGGGAGCGCTTCGCGCCGAATCAGGCGCTCGAAGCGACGTGGGAACTGATTGGCGCGACGAACGCCTACCTGGAACTGCACGCTCCATGGAAGATGGCGCCGGGCGCGGCGCTCGACGTGGTGATGGGCGACGCGCTCGAGGCCATTCGCCTCGTCTCGATTCTCGTCTCGCCGGCGATGCCGAGCGTGGCGCAAGAGATCTGGCAACGGCTCGGACTGACCGGGTCGCCCACCACGGCGCCCTTGGCAGCCTCCGCGACGTGGGGTCAGTACCCCGGTGGAGTAGAAGTTGAAAAAGGAGCGCCACTGTTCCCGCGCATCACGAGTGACGGATGAGCGGATGGACCGACGCGCACTGTCATCTCCAAGGCCACTTCCTCGCGACGTCCAACGAGCCCGGTGATGGTGAATTAGGGGCCACCTTGGCGCGGGCCCGCGCGGCCAACGTGGATCGGGTCGTGGTCGTGGGTACCGACGCCACGAGCTCGGCCGAGGCGCTCGAGCTCACGAACGTAAAGGGACCGGTCGAGGTCTACGCCACGGTCGGTCTTCACCCCCACGACGCCAAACAAGACCTGGCGCCGGTGGCGTCGCTGGCGAGAGCCGGTCACCCACGTCTGGTGGCCATTGGCGAATGCGGACTCGACTATTTCTATGAACACTCGCCGCGCCCCCAACAACGCCAGGCCTTTTCGTCCCAAATTGCCCTCGCGCACGAACTCGACCTCGCCTTGGTGGTTCACGCGCGTGACGCCTTTGAGGACCTCTTCGCCATCTTGTTGAGCGAGGGCGTACCGCCTCGCACCGTCATCCACTGCTTTACCGGTACCCCCGTCGACGCCGAAATGTGCCTCGCCCTGGGATGCGATATCTCGATCTCTGGCGTCGTGACCTTTAAGAACGCAGCGTCGCTCAGAGAGGCCGCGAGACTCGTGCCCTTAGAGCGTCTCCACGTCGAGACCGACAGCCCGTTTTTGGCGCCGGTGCCCTACCGCGGCAAGGTCAATGAGCCGGCCCACGTCTCCGTCGTTGGTCAGTTCGTTGCCGAGCTTCGAGAGGAGGACGTCGAGACGGTTCGTGACGCCACGGCGGCGAACTCGGCTCGGCTCTTCCGTTTTCCCGCCCGTTTGGGTTAAGAGTCCATAGTTTTAAAGGCGTTCGAGGGCCGAGTTGCCCTCGGCGTCGCCCTCTCCTAGCGTTAGAGGGCGGGTTTCTCCCATAAGGGTCCGCTGTCCTGGCGGAGGACGGATATCTGAGGACATCACGACGTCGGGCGCTCTGGCGCCCGCGGCTACTTCGTACCACGGGGGCCGTCCTGGCCACTTCTTTGGTACTGCTGACGCCCGGCTCGGCCGGTGCCGCCACGGCGCACGCCGCGGTACATATGCCCGACCTCATCGGACGAAATCGGGCCCAGGTGTTTCGGATCATGCACGACGATGGGCTCTACTTCGTCACCCAGGGTCCCGGGGCTGCCACCGAGACCTGGGTCGCGGTGTCGGCCCAGTACCCTCGCCCGGGCACCGTCATCGCCTGGCACGCCGAGGCGACCCTGACGGTGACCACCCAAGCGCCGTTTGGTCCCCGGCCGGTGCCGCGTCTCGTGGGACTCTCGCGCGCGAAAGTCTTCGCCGCGATGCGACGCGCCCAGTTGTATTTTCGAACGCTCGGACCAGGGAGTTCGAACGGATCGTGGATCGTCGCGCTCGCCCAGGACCCCGTTGCGGGCACCCGCGTGGCCTGGCACGACGAGATCACCGTGCGCGTCAGCACCCAACGTCCCACGGCGCCGGTGAAGGCGACGGTTCCGGTGAAAGTGCCCGGTGTGGTCATCAACGGCGCGGGTTACAAGATCGGCGTGGCGACCTGGTACAACTACATCCCCGGTCGCTGCGCGACGTGGTACCTGCCCAAGGGGACTCGCCTCACGGTGCGTGACCTTTCGACCGGTAAGAGCATCACGTGCATCATCTCGGACCGCGAAGATCATGGCGGCAACCGCGTGGTCGATCTCTCCGAGACCCAGTTCAGTGAACTCGCGCCACTGTGGGTCGGGGTCATCAGCGTCAAAGTCTCGTGGTGACCCTCACCCGTACCGAACTCGTGGCCCTCTTACGCGACTACGGCGTTAAACCCTCGAGAGCGCTTGGACAGAACTTCGTCGTCGATCCCAATACGGTGCGGCGAATCGCGCGACTGGCCGAGGTCGGTCCCGGTGACCAGGTTCTCGAGATCGGCGCCGGTCTGGGCTCGTTGACCCTCGCGCTGGTAGAGACCGGCGCTGAGGTGCACGCCCTCGAAGTCGACCGGCACCTCATCGAGCCGCTGCGCTCAGTGGTTGAGGTCCATCACGTCACGGTTCATCACGTCGACGCCCTCAAGGCCGATTACGAGACGATTCTCAACGGACGAGCGACCGTCGTGGTCGCGAATCTTCCCTACAACGTGGCCACGCCGCTCGTTTTGCACCTGCTCGAGAGCCAGCCCCTTATTCGCCGCATGCTCGTGATGGTACAAAAAGAGGTCGGAGAGCGTCTGGTGGCCTACGCGGGTGACGAGGCCTACGGCGCGGTGTCCCTGCGAGTGCAGTATTTCGCCGACGCCAAAGTGGTGGGCAAGGTCTCGCCGTCGGTCTTTCTCCCGGCGCCCAAAGTGGACTCAGTCCTGGTGTCGCTGGTGCGGCGCGAACGGGTGCGAGTTGACCCCACGCTGGTCAGTGAGGACGAACTCTTTTCATTGATTCGCACGGCCTTTGGCCAACGACGAAAGATGTTGCGTCGCTCGCTCGCGGCCTGGACGAGCGAGGGGGTCTTTGCGCGCGCGGGCGTCGCCGAGACGCGTCGGCCCGAAGAGTTGACCCTTGAGGAGTTCGCGGCCCTGGCGGCGGCGCGATGATCGCGCTTCTGGCGCCCGCCAAGTTGACGTGGTTCTTGGAAGTCACGGGCCGGCGCGAGAACGGCTTTCACGAGGTGCGCGCCGAGATGGTGACGCTGGGCTTCGCCGATCGACTCGAGATCGATGAGTCCGAGGACTTTCTTCGGGTGGAGGGTCCGTTCTCCGTGGTTCCCCTCGACGAGCACAACCTCGTCACCCGGGCGTTAGGGCTGGTTGGACGGAGCGCCGGCGTGACGCTGCATAAGGTCATCCCGCCCGGCGGGGGACTCGGGGGCGGCAGTGCCGACGCCGGGGCCATCCTTCGCTGGGCCGGTTCGGTGAGCGCCGAGCGGGCCCTTACCTTGGGCGGCGACGTGCCGTTTTGCCAGCTCGGGGGTCGCGCCCTGGTCCAAGGGGTGGGCGAGCGGGTTAGCGAGCTGCCCTTTGAGTCCCGAGACGTGACCCTGGTCTTGTCAAACTTTGGGCTCGACACCGGCGAGGTCTATCGGGCCTTTGACGAGTTGCTCGGGCGCGGCGAACGTCCCGGGGGGCGAAACCATCTTGAGGTGGCCGCCCGAACGGTCGAACCACGACTGGCCACGACCATGGACTGGCTGCGCGCCAGCCTCGGCGACCAGGTCCACCTGGCCGGTTCGGGATCGACGCTCTTCGTCGAGGGTCACTTGGAGCGAGACGTCGAGACCTGGGACGTCGCGGGACCCGAGGGTGTGGTTCAGTTTCGCCAGACCTTCACCACGCCCCGGCAGGCCTAGCAGGGCTATTTGCCAGCGGCGCGACGCTGGAAACGGGTCCGTTTCAGCATCTTTTTGTGCTTCTTCTTACGCATGCGCTTGCGGCGCTTCTTGATGAGTGATCCCATGGCTCGTAGAACACTACTAGGTTTTCGATACCGCCCGATCTGAGGAGACCTGCACGTGCCCTGGCAACTCGACCACGTGCAGCTCGCAATTCCCCCGGGTGAGGAAGCTCACTGTGACGAGTTCTACCTCACGCTGCTCGGCTTTCGCGTGCTCGAGAAACCACCGATCTTGGCCGCGCGCGGGGGACGGTGGTACCAAAGAGGCGACGTCACGCTGCACCTGGGCGTCGAAGAGGACTTTCGTCCGGCGAAAAAGGCCCATCCGGCGTTCGCGGTGGACGACTACGACCAGCTGTTGGTGCGTCTACGAGGCGTCGGGGTGGACGTTCGTGGTGATGAGTCGATTCCCGTCACGACGCGCTGTTACGTCGACGACCCGGTCGGCAATCGGCTCGAACTCATCGACGCCGCCACGCTTCGCTGACGCGTTGGGGTGCTGGCACGCTCGTTCGCCTCGGGCACCTCGATTTAAGAGATCGGCGCCTCGGGCAGCGAAATGGTCACGCGCGCGCCCCCGAGTCGCGGATCGTGGTCGATGGTGACCTTTCCATCGAGCTCGGCCACGACCTGGGCCACGATGGCGAGCCCGAGTCCAGATCCCGGCAGGGCCCGGGCCGACGGTGAGCGCCAGAATCGGTCAAAGACGTGCGGGCGGTCTTGGTCACTGATGCCCGGACCGCTGTCGGCAACGGTGACGGTGCCGCGGGCGGTGCTCACCAGGATCCGCCCGCCGACGGGCGTGAACTTAACGGCGTTGGTCAAGAGGTTCGAGATAGCGCGAACCAGCCGATCGTGTCGCCCCAGCACCGTCGAAGGCTTGAGGTCGGTGTCGATGGAGATATCGCGAATTCGTGCGTAGGTCCGTGCGGTCTCCACGCACTCATCGACACAGTCGTCCAGTGACAGCGCTTCGACGTCGCCCTCGGATCTTTCGCCCCGGGCCAGTTCACCAAGGTCGGTCACGAGGGCCGCGAGTTCGTCGACTTGGGTGACCATGTCGTCGGTGATCTGACGCACCTCGTCGGGACGCAGTTCGGTCGCCCGCGAGAGTACTTGGGCGTTCGTTCGCAGCGACGTCAACGGCGTTCTTAGTTCGTGACTGGCGTCGAGCACGAGCTGACGTTGCAGGGTCTGGCTGTTCTCCACCGAGCCGAGGAGGCGATTAAACACTCGACGGAGTCGCCCCAGTTCATCGGGCCCACCTTCGACGAGGCGATACTGCAGGTCGTTGGTCAAGGCCACGGACTCGATCTCGTCGGTGACCTCCTCGAGTGGGTGGAGCGCTTGGCGCGCGAGAAAGAGCCCAAGGCCCAGCGCCAAGAGCAGTCCGCCCGCGGCGACGAGCATCAGTGTGGTGAAGAGGTGACTCAACTCATTCACCTGTCCCGTTATATCGACGATGAACAGTTGCGCCGACGTGGTCGAGATCTGACGCAGGCCGGTCGGCGAGCTCACCACCGAGTTTGCCGGTAAGGGCGCGATGAGCTCTCGGTAACTCTGAGAGCCGATGGTGATGGTACGAAAGATTTGCGAGCTCTTGCCCTCGGCCACGTTCATGATCGTTAGATCGATCGGAATGTTGGAGTTGGGCACCGTCGCGCCACTGGGCAACACCAGTTCGAAATACGAACCCGTCACGAGATCCTTGTCGGCGGCGCTGCGAGATTGGTGTGACGCTTGTATGAGCGACAGGTCGACCGAGTGCAGGATGGCGTTTCGCGTTGTGAAATACGACGCCAGACTACCGAAGATGACGGCGATGGCCGCGGCGCCCACCGTGGCGGTGATGACCCGAGTGCGAAACGTCACGACGTTCGAAGCGCGTAACCCACTCCGCGCACCGTTTGAATCAGTCGCGCCTTGCCGTCATCTTCGAGTTTGCGGCGCAGGTAGCCAATGTAGACGGCGAGTGAATTCGTGCCCGAATCGAAGTTGTAGCCCCAGACCAGGTCCAAGATCTGATCACGCGTGAGTACCTGGCGCGGGTGCTGGAGGAACAGCTCCAACAGGTCGAACTCGATCTTGGTGAGCGCGATCAATCGGTCACCCCGACGCACTTCGCGCGTGAGGGGGTTCAAGGTGAGGTCCTCAAAGCGCAGCACCGTGGCGTCAACGTCGCCGACGTTGTAACGCCGCAGCAGAGCCCGTAGGCGCGCCAGCAGTTCGGCCAGGTCGAAGGGCTTGACCAAATAGTCATCGGCGCCCACGTCGAGTCCCGCGACGCGGTCGTTTACCGCGTCGCGTGCGGTCAGCATCAAGATGGGAGTGGCGTCGCCCGAACGTCGAATCCGTCGACAGACCTCGAGCCCGTCGATGTCGGGCAGTTGAAGGTCGAGGATGATCGCGTCGGGGGCGCGCAGCTGGATGGCCTTTAAGGCACTGACCCCGTCGTCGAAGAGTTCGACCACGTAGTTCTCCATGCGTAGTGCGCGCCCGAGCGAGCTTCGAATCGCGCTGTCGTCATCGACGATGGCGACGTAGGAACTTGAGGTTGGAACCGAGGTCAAGGCGTGGCTTTCTATAGGTTGGGGACAGGCTCTAGTGTTGCTGATTGGTATTAAGCATCTTCAGACATACTCTAAGAATCTTTGAAGATTGCCGCAGTACCGGCAATGGCGGGTAGTTCAATTGGCAGAACGACGGACTTTGAATCCGTAGGTTGGAGGTTCGAGCCCTCCCCCGCCAGCCAAGAGCGCTCAAAAGCAGACGCGCTCGAGCAGGGCCGCGAGTTCCAGGGGCCGGTCGCCCTGGATTGAGTGTCCGGCGTCGCTGACGTGAATGACCGTCGCGCCGGGCTGGCGACGCAGGAGTTCGGCCTCGTCGTCGTCGTCGACGACCGAACCGGGGGCCATGCCGCGCAGCAGGGTCACCGGAACGCGCAACGCGCCGAGTCTCTCCCAGAGATCACCGGCGTCGGGCGCGTTGAGCTCAGATTGGGGGTGTTGTTGATGACGCCACACCCACGTGCCATCGGGACGTTGGAGGGCGTTATGCAGTATTCCGCGGCGCAGCGACGAGACCGATCTCGTGGGATTGTGTTCAATCGTTCTGGTGAGCAGTTCACTAAAGTCGTCAAATGACTTCGGGCCGTTCACGAAGTCGGTGATGTGCTTGGCCTTGTCGGCGTTCACGCCCGGCGTGATGTCGATGAGGACGAGTGAACGAACGAGGTCGGGTCGCTCGCTGGCGACGAGGATCGAACACAGTCCGCCGAGTGACATTCCTACGAGAGGCAGGGCGACGCTCGTCAACTGTTCAAGCGCGCGGCCGATGTCGCGCGCGTGGCTCGCGATCGCCGAAGCGCGGTACGGCGAGGCGTCCGAATGTCCATGGCCGGGAAGGTCGAGAGCGAGTAGCGGACGTTGAAGGGCCAGGGCCACCGTGTCAAACGTGTGGGCGTTCTGTGCGCCACCGTGGACCAGCACGATCTCGGGATCGCCCTGGCCCCAGGCCAGGCCGCTTAGTTGGCGTAGTCCGTCTACGGCTACGAAGAAACGTCGCACCGGTGGAACGGGCACCTCAAGGCCCCACTCGCTCAAGTTCTCATGAAACATCGAGAACTCGTCGTAAGAGATTCTGTCCATACTAGGAATCGTAGAAGATGGCTGCTAGAGATAGGGGAGTGAGTCGTCCTACGTGTGTCGTGATTCTTGCCGCGGGCGAGGGGACGCGGATGCGATCCTCGAGGCCCAAGCCGCTGCACCAACTCTGTGGGCGGGCCATGGTTCTGTACGTGCTGGACGCCGCCGCCCAAGAAAACGTCCGAGCAACGGTGGTGGTCGTTGGTCACAACGCCACATGGGTGGAAAAGGAGATCCGCGAGCGGGCTCGCGGCGACGTCCGTTTGACCTTCGTTGAGCAGAGCGAACAGCTCGGCACCGGTCACGCGGTTTCAGCGGCGCTGCCGAGCGTGGAGGACGCGATCGGCGTCACGGACGGCGACGTCCTCATTCTTCCGGGTGACACGCCGTTGTTGCGTCACGCCACCGTGGCGAGGCTCTTGGCGGTGCACCGTGAACGTAACGCCGCGTTGACGGTCCTGAGCGCGCGAATGGACGACCCCACGGGGTACGGACGTCTCGTGTACGCCAAGGACGGCACCGTCGAGCGCATTATCGAAGAGCGAGACGCCAACGTCGATGAACGCGCGATCAACGAAGTCAACACCTCGATCATGGTGGTGCGTCAAAGTCTGCTCGGTGCGGCCCTTCGACGGGTCGGCCGCCAAAACGCCCAGCACGAGTACTACCTGACCGATCTGGTGGCGGTGCTGCACGAGATGGGTCACGTCACGAGCTCGCTGTTGCTCGATGACGCCAGCGAGGTTGCCGGGGTCAACGATCGGCTTCAACTAGCTCGGGCCGAACGGGTGCTTCGAAAGCGCATCAATGACCAGTGGTTGGCGCGCGGGGTGACCATGTGGAATCCGGCCCACACCTACGTCGACGCCGACGTCGAGTTGGCGGCTGAGGTTTCGCTCCTGCCGGGCACCATATTGAAGGGCCGTTGCGTCATTGCCCGCGGCGCCCAGATCGGCCCCAACGCCTACCTGAGTGACGTCGAAGTGGGTGAAAACGCGTACCTCGGCACCGTCGAGGCGTCGCGCGTGCGCGTGGGCGCCGACGCTCGCGTGTCGTCGTTCGTCGTACTGAGTCCCGGCACCGACGTCGCGTCGGGCGAGATCGTCACGCCCTTTACTCACCGTTCTCACTAGGGTCACCCGTTCACCTGTACGCTGGCGCCGTGGAGTCCCTCGCCAAGCGCCGCCTCGTCATCGTGACGGGACGTTGCCACCCGGCACTTGCCGCGGACGTCGCCGAAAAGTTGGGAGTTGAACTCACTGAGGCGAACCTCCGCGAATTCGCCGACGGCGAACTGCACTGCCGCATTGATGAGTCGATTCGTGGCGCGCACGTGTTCATCATGCAAACCCACGGTTCGCCGGTCAATGACTCGGTGATGGAACAGTTGATCATGATCGACGCCGCCAAGCGCGCCTCGGCCAAGAGCATCACCGCGGTCGTGCCGAACTATGGCTACGCGCGTCAGGATCGCAAGACCGCCGGTCGTGAGCCGATAACGGCAAAGTTGGTCGCCGACATGCTTCAAACGGCGGGCGCCGATCGGGTGCTGTCGGTGGATTTTCACTCCGGGCAGATTCAGGGTTTCTTCGATATTCCGGTCGATCACTTAGTGGCGGCGCCCGTGCTGGAGAGTTACCTCAAGGCGAACGCCAACCCCCACGAAATCGTGGTGGTGGCCCCCGACGCGGGTCGAGTGAAAGTGGCCGAGCGCTACGCCCAACATCTCGGGTGTGATCTCGCGCTGGTCCATAAGACGCGGCCCCCCGGCCAGTTCAATATGGCCGAAGCTCGCCACATCGTGGGTGACGTGGCGGGACGGCACTGCGTACTCATCGACGACATGATCGACACGGCGGGCACCATCGTGGCGGCCTGCGACCTCTTAAAGACCCACGGGGCCGACGAGATCTGGGTCATGGCGACGCACGCGGTGTTCTCGCCTCCGGCCGTGGAGCGTCTCTTCAACGCGCCCATCAGTCGAGTGATCGTGACCGACACCCTTCCCCTGGGACCCGAGAAGCGATTTGAGACGCTCGAAGTTCTCTCCATCGCCCCCATCCTCGCCAACGCGATCTCGGCCATCTTTGAAGACTCGTCGGTTTCGGACATCTTTGGCGGGGAGAACCTGCTTTAAACCCAACGCCTCATTGCATTTTGGGGTGAGTGTTCGCCTTGTTGCAGGTACGGATGTTGCCTCGAGCAGAATCTCAGTGGGTCGCTGGCGGCGGCGATGGCAGTTCGCGCGGCTCTTCGCCGGAGTCAAAGTCGGTGCCCTGGCGGAGGGTTCAAAAAACTGCACGCCAAGGCTTAGGTGGTCGCCACGAATGAACCAGGACCGTGCCGACGCGGCGACTCGATAACTGGCGATACCTTGACCAAGCCCAACGATCGCGTTCAGGACTAATAGGTTAGAGCGGCGTCGTTAGTTTTGGCGAGGTCGTCTCGAGCCGTTAGACTTGACCTCCGGCGCGTAGCCCTAAGGGGCGCCCGTCATTTCCCTAGAGGAGTACCCATGTCAAAGGTCACGTTGCACGCCTCGACGAGTCGCGCCCAGGGATCGGCGAGTTCGCGGCGTCTGCGCCATGCGGGCTCGATTCCCGCCGTTATCTACGGCGAAGGCGTTGCGCCAGTACCCGTCGCCGTCGATGCCAAAGCCTTTCGCAGCGCCGTCTCGGGCGATCAGGGCCTCAACGCTTTGATCACCCTCGACGCTGACGGCAAGAGTTACACCGTCATGGCCCGCGAGATCCAACGTCATCCGGTGCGCGGCACCGTCGCGCACATCGATTTTCAAGTTGTTGACCCCAATCAGGTCGTCGTCGCTGAAGTGCCACTGCACATCATCGGTGACGCCGTCGAAGTGCGCCACGCCGACTGGGAAGTCGACCAGCAGATGTTCAGTATCGAGGTCAAGACCCGACCGGATCTGATTCCCAACTTCATCGAAGTGGACATTTCCGCCCTCACGGTCGGCGCGGCCATCCGCGTCAGTGACCTCGTACTGGCCACCGGCGTGGAGGTAACCCCCGACCCCGGCGTGACGGTCGTGGCGACCCACCCCGGACGCGCCGCCGCCGCTGTCGTCAAGCCGGTCGTCGAAGCCGACGAAGTCCCTGCGGAGTAGGTCATCGTGGCGCTACGGCGCGCTCGCGAACGCGATCGGCGAGGCGCGAAGAGTTCGCTGCTTATCGTCGGCCTCGCCAATCCCGGGCCCGAATTCGAAGGGTCGCGTCACAACGTCGGAGGCGACGCGGTGCGTCTTGTGGTCCAGCGGCGCGGGGGCCAACTAACCCTCGAGCGTCGTCAGCGGGCCCTCAGCGTGACGTTACCGACGCCGCGTGGTCCGATCACCCTCGCCGTACCCACGACCTTCGTCAATGAGTCGGGAGCGGCCCTGGCGCCGCTCCTTCGGCGCTCTTCGATCGACGATCTCGCCGAGCTCGTGGTGGTTCACGACGAACTCGACCTCGAGCCCGGGCGTCTTCAGTTGAGGTTCGGGGGCGGACTCGCCGGGCACAACGGTCTTCGCTCGATCGCCCAGGTCCTGGGGACCCAGGACTTCGCTCGCCTGCGCGTCGGGGTTGGAAAGCCGCCCAGCAAGGAACAAGGGGCCGACTACGTGCTTCGCCGACCATCGGGCGCGCGACGCGAGGCGCAGCATCTTGACGTCGAGCTCGCGGCCGACGCGATTGAGACATTGATGGAATACGACTTCGAAGAGGCCCGGCGTCGCGTGAACGGCTCGTGAGCGAATCGACGGGGCTTCGCCGCGTTCTCGAACTCGTCGCGCCGAGCGTTCGCGCCTCGGTGGCCGCGGGGTCCTTCGCGCCGTCGAGCTACGCCACGCCCCTGGCCCTCGCGGCGCTCGCGCTCGAGGTTCCCTTTATCGTCGCGGTCACGGCCACCTCGAGTGACGCCGAACACGTAAGAGACGCCCTTGTCGCGTGGCTTGGCGAGCGCGAGGTCGCGCTCTGGCCGGGCTGGGACACGCACCCACTCGAACGGGTCAGCCCCGACAGCCAGGTCATGGCAATGCGCGCGCTGTTGCGTTGGCAGATCGGCGAAGGGACGAACCCGCGCGTCATCGTCGCCTCGGCTCGCTCGATCGCGCAACTTCTCTCGCCCGAGCCGCTGCGCGCGCCGTACATCGTGCGTCGGGGCAGTGAAATCGATCGCGGCGAGTTCGTTGAAGGACTCGTCGCCATGGGCTATCGACGTGAGCACTTGGTAGAACATCGAGCCGAGATCGCGGTACGCGGAGGCATCGTCGACGTCTGGCCGGCGCAAAACGACGAACCGCTGCGCCTCGACTTCTTCGGTGACGAGGTCGAACGACTGACGGTGTTTGATATCGCGACCCAGCGCTCAACGCACGACCTCGAAGAGGCCGTCATCGCGCCCGCTCGCGAATGGATGCCCGGCGCTTCGACACGCCAACGCGCCGAAGCGCTGTCAACGAGCGAGCCCTGGGCCTCGGCGACCTTCGATCGCCTCGCGGCGGGACAGCTCTTCGACGGCATGGAAGGCTGGATGGGCCTGTTCGTCGACCAAGCGCGAACACTGCTCAACGAGGCGGCTGACGCGCACGTGGTAGTGGTCGAACCCGAACGCGTGCGCGCGCGATTGCACGACCTTCTCGATGAGGAACGCGAACTCACCGACGTCGTCGCCGCCACCTGGCGCGCGAGCGCGACGGTACCGCTGTTGCACCTGAGTTACGACGAGGTCTTCGCCGGAAAGGTCGACCTTGCCCTGGAAACGAGCGCCAGCTCGCTCGGCACGACGGGCCAGCTCACCTCGCCGCCGGTTGTCCAAGGCGACGCGGCGCGCATCGCCGCGCACGTTCGAGGCTGGACGAAGGAACGCCGGGGCGTCGTGTTGACCTCTACCCCCGGGGCGATCGAGCGAATGGCCGACCAGTTGCGCGCTGAGGGCCTAGACGTGACGAGCGATCCCCGCCACGTTCTCCAAGCGCGCCTCAGCGTGCTCGAAAGTTCGCTCCCGGCGGGTTTCTCGCTCGACGATCCCGAGGTCGTGGTGTGGAGCGAGAGTGACCTCACGGGTCGGCGAAGTCAGCGTCGGACCTCACGCGCGAGGGCGCGCACCGTCGACGGGTTCTTTGATGACCTGACCGTCGGGAGTTACGTCGTGCACCGCCAACACGGCGTGGCCCGTTTTTCGGGCACCACGACGCGCGCCATCAACGGCGTGACCCGCGACTACCTGATCCTCCAGTTCAAAGACGGTAAAAGTTACTGGCCCACGGAACAGATCGACGCGTTGACGCCCTACACCGGCGGCGACGGTCCCGCCCTCTCGCGCCTGGGCGGCGCCGAATGGCAAAGAACCCGCGCGAAGGCGCGCGCCGCGGCGTACTTGGTGGCCCAGGAGCTCGTCGATCTCTATCGACTGCGCAGCGTCGCCGAGGGACACGCCTTCAGTCCTGACACGGCGTGGCAACGAGAGATGGAAGAGCTCTTTCCCTACACCCTCACGGCCGATCAGTCCCAGGCCATCCTCGACGTCAAGTCCGACATGGAGTCGCCGCGTCCGATGGACCGACTCATCTGCGCCGACGTCGGCTTTGGTAAAACCGAAGTCGCGCTCCGCGCCGTATTCAAGGCCGTCCAGGACAACACCCAAGCGGCCATCTTGGTGCCCACGACACTTCTGGCGAGCCAGCACTACGCCACGTTCAGCGAACGCTTCGCGGGCTTTCCGGTCAAGGTGGCGCTCCTCAGCCGATTCGTCGACGAGGCCGAGACCAAGTCCACGCTCCAAGGTCTCGCCGAAGGAACAATCGACGTCGTTATCGGCACGCATCGGCTGCTGAGCGACTCGGTGTCCTTTAAACGCCTCGGACTCCTGGTTGTCGACGAGGAGCAACGCTTCGGCGTACAGCACAAGGAGACGATCAAGACTCGCTCGGTGGGCGTTGACGTGTTGACCTTGAGCGCGAGTCCAATACCTCGCACGCTCGAGATGGCCTTTACGGGCATACGCGACCTTTCGATGATCACCACCCCGCCGGCCGATCGCCGCCCGATCTTGACGCACGTGGGCGAGTACAACGAGCCGGCCGTGATCGAAGCCGTTCGCCGCGAGTTGCTGCGCGAGGGTCAGATCTTTTTCGTGCACAATCGGGTGTCCGACATCGATCAGGCGGCGAAACGTCTCGGTCAGTTGGTACCCGACGCAAGGATCGCCGTCGCGCACGGTCAGATGGACGAAGGCACCCTCGAGCGTGTCATGATCGATTTCTGGCAACGTCGCTACGACGTGTTGGTCTGCACCACCATCGTGGAGTCGGGCATCGACTTACCGTCCGTCAACACGCTGATCGTGGACCGCTCCGAACGCCTGGGCTTGGGTCAGTTGCACCAGTTGCGCGGGCGCGTGGGACGAAGTGGACAGCGCGCCTACGCCTACCTCTTCCACCCGGTGGACCAAGTACTCTCCGAGACCGCCTATGAGCGACTGCGCACGATTGGCGACAACACCGCCTTGGGGAGTGGTTTCAAAATCGCCATGCGGGACCTCGAGATTCGCGGCGCGGGCAACCTCTTGGGCCACGACCAATCTGGTCCGGTGGCGGCGGTGGGCTACGACCTCTACGTGCAGCTCGTCGCCGAGGCGGTCGCGGACGCCAAGGGATTTCACGTGCCCGACGTGGTGCCGATCACCTTGGACGTGCCCGGGGAGGCGCACTTGCCCAAGGAGTACGTCGAGGCCGACGACGCGCGTCTCGAGGCCTATCGTCGCTTGGCCGGAGTCACCACGCTTGAGGAACTGAACGATCTACGAAACGAGTGGATCGACCGCTACGGCGCACTGCCGCCGCCGAGCGTCGGACTCTTAGAGTTGGCACAACTTCGCCTGGTCTGTCTCGACTACGGGGTGTCGTCGGTGAAGGTCTTGCCCGCGCGAGTGGGCCTTCGATCCAAACCGCTGCTGAAGTTGGGTCCACTGTCGTTGACCCTCAGCCAACAGTTGCGCCTTCGTCGCACCCACGGTTCAACGGCGTACAACGACACGACCAAAGAACTTCGTCTCGAACGTGCCGCGCACGCGGTGACCCCCCACTCGATCCTCGCGTTGCTCGAGGAATTGAACGAGCCCTCGAAAGAGCCCGAAGAGTGATTCGGTAGCATACGAGAGTGCGTCGCCTGGTTGCCCTATTCGTCATCGCTCTGCTCGGGGCCGGCGTCTACGGGCTGAGCGGATCGTCCTCGGGCATCACCGTGAACAACACCTCGCTTTCGGGCGCGGCCTTTCGCACCGAACTGAGCGCCATCTCCCACGACAACACCCTGCAGTGCTTCATCACGGCGCTCGATCCAACGAACTACGCGCCGGGCGCCGGTGGGTACTCCATCAAGGCCGCCGGCGCCGCGGCGTGGGCGAATCTGCGCGTCGAGGGCCTGGCGATCGACCAGTACGTCACCGGGGTTCTCAAGTACCACCCGACCGCGAGCGAGCTGGCCCGGGCCACGACCTCACTGGAGGGCGAGATGACCCAACAGGCCAGCGCCAACCACTTGCCTTGCCCGGGGACCTCCGCCGCCGCGCTGGCCGCGATGCCCACCGAGATGCGTAGCGCCGAGGTCGAAGCCCAGGCCACGTCGCTCTACCTGGTGAGCAAGTTGAAGAAGGCGGTGCCACTGACGACCGCCTCGATGCAGCGTTACTACGCGGCGCACACTTCGAACTACGACACGCTGTGCATATCGATTGCGTTGGTGTTGCCCGCTGACGTCAGCGCGTTTGGCAAATCTCAGTCCGCCGGGCTCAGCGTGGTGGCGCTGGCCAAGAAGTACTCACAGGACGCTTCGGCCAAGAATGGGGGCACCTACGGGTGCTACGCACCCTCGAGCACCGCCTACGCCGGCGTGCGCGCCGACGCCACGTCCGCACTCGACACTTTCCCCGCGACGCCCCAAATCATCAGTTACAACAACGCGACGTACGCGCTCTACGTCGCCGTGACCAAACGCACGATTACGCCCTTTGCCAAGGCCGCCGCGTTGGTGTTGAGCGACCTGCGCACGCTCAACGCTTCGTCGGCCAATACGGTAAAGAACACTTTGTTGTTCGCCGCCGCCGTTCACGTCGATCCGGCCTTTGGACGTTGGGGCCTCAACACCACGGGCCCGACAGTCTTCGCACCGGCTACGCCCACGAAAGGTGACGTCACCGGACCCAAGAAGCTCAGCGCTTCTGGTTCATCCACGTATAAGTGAAACCCGTCGTACGCGTTGTCGGTCTCGGGCCGGGGGCCCTGGAGCACGTCACGCGTCGCGCGTTCGCCCTCATCAGTGAGTCGCCGGTGGTGCGCCTGCGCACTCGCCAACACCCCAGCGCTCGCTACTTCACCGGCGTCGAGAGTTACGACGAGTGGTACGACCGCGCGGACGACTTTGAGGCGCTCTACGAAGCGATCGTTAACGACCTGGTGGCGCTCGCCACCACGTCACCGACCCACGAGGTCGTTTTCGCCGTTCCGGGATCTCCGACGGTGGCCGAGCGTACCGTGGAACTCTTGCGCGAACGCAACGAGGTCACGACCATCGTCGAGCCGGCGGTGTCGGTGATTGACGCCGTGTGCGCGACGCTCGGGCGCGATCCGATGAGTGTGGGGCTGCGCGTAACGGACGCGCTGGGTTCAAACGAGCGCCTGCGCGGCCCCGGTCCGCTGCTCATCTTGCAGACGTACTCGCCCGAAGTACTCGTCAATGTCGCCGATCGCCTGCCCGCGGGGACCGAGGTGACGGTCTTGCATCACCTGGGACTCGACGACGAAGTCGTCACGACACTCGGTTCCTTCGAGCTGGCCTCCTTCGCGCAGGCCGACCATCTGACGTCACTCTGGGTCGAGGATATTCGTGGCGCCGGTGCGGCGATGGACGATCTCGTTGACTTGATGAGGCGACTTCGCGCCGAGTGCCCTTGGGATCAAGAGCAGGACCACGCCTCACTCACTCGACACCTCCTCGAAGAGGCCTACGAAACGCTTGACGCGCTGGAAGCGCTGGTCCGCGTCGACGCCGAGGGTCGTAGCGACGGGGCCGCGATCGATCACGCACAAGAGGAACTCGGTGATCTTCTCTTTCAGATTGTCTTCCACGCCGAACTCTTCGACGAAGAGGGCCGGTTCAATTTCGCCGCCGTCGCCGATGCCGTTCGTCACAAGCTCATCGGGCGACATCCCCACGTCTTTGGTGACGCGAAAGTCACGGGGTCGAACGACGTCGCGACTCGCTGGGAGACTCTCAAACAAATAGAGAAAGGACGCGAGAGCGTTACCGACGGCGTTGCGTGGCAACTGCCCGCGCTCACGCTCTACACGAAACTTCTTCGCAAGGCGGTGCTGGTCGACGTGGCCGTGGAGGCCGGTGAGGCGTCGCGCCAACGTGCGCTTGACGCCCTTCGTGCGCTCGATCTTGATGAACGATCGGTCCGTGACGCGCAGTCCTCGTCGATCGCGGCGGACGAGTGGGGCGACGCGCTGAGCGCTCTGGTGGCGGCCGCTCAGTTTGCTGGCGTCGACTTAGAAGGAGTGTTACGCGAACGCGCGATGAATCTTCGTGACGCAATCCGCGAGAAGGAAGAGTTGGCGTGACGTCAAAGGTCGCCTAGTAACGTTGTAAACGAGTTGAGGAGACGTGATGAGCGCGATCGAAGTGGTGCTAGGCCGACAGATTTTGGATTCGAGGGGTAACCCGACGGTCGAAGCCGAAGTGCACCTCGAGTCGGGCGCTATTGGACGCGCCACGTCGCCCTCGGGCGCCTCGACGGGCTCGCGCGAGGCGGTCGAGCTTCGAGACGGGGGCGACGCCTGGGCGGGCAAGGGCGTCCAAACGGCGGTGAGCTACGTCAACGGTGAGATCAATGAAGCGCTGGAGGGCTACGAGGCCGAAGATCAGCGGGCCGTGGACATCGCGATGATCGATCTCGACGGCACCCCCAACAAGGCGCGCCTGGGGGCGAACGCGATTCTCGCCGTGTCCCTGGCGACGGCCAAGGCCGCGGCCATGGAGAGTGATTTGCCGCTCTATCAGTACCTGGGCGGCGTGAACGCGCACGTTTTGCCCGTGCCCCAGATGAACGTCGTGAACGGTGGCGCGCACGCGAAGAACACCATCGACTTTCAAGAGTTCATGGTGATGCCCATCGGCGCGGCCACCTTCAGTGAAGCCTTGCGCTGGGGCGCCGAGACCTACCACGCGTTGAAGGGCATCTTCGAGAAACGTGGGCTGTCCACGGCGGTCGGCGACGAGGGCGGCTTCGCACCGGATCTGTCGGATAATGAGACCGCCGTCAAAGTACTCGTCGAAGCGATCGAGGCCACCGGGCGCACACCGGGCACGGACGTGGCGATCGCCATGGACCCCGCCGCCAGCGAGTTCTATCGCGACGGCGCGTACCACTTGGCCGGCGAGGGTCGCACGCTGAGCAGTGACGAACTCGTCGAGTACTGGGTCGATCTCTGTACTCGCTATCCGATTGTCTCGCTCGAAGACGGAATGGCCGAAGAGGACTGGGACGGATGGCGTTCGCTCACGTCTCGACTCGGCGAGCGCGTGCAACTCGTGGGCGACGACATCTTCGTTACCAACACGACCTTGATCAAAAAGGGCGTTGAACGAGGCGTCGCCAACTCGGTACTGGTGAAACTCAATCAGATCGGTACGCTCTCGGAAACCTTCGACGCGGTGCGTTTGGCCAACCTCAATCGATACAGCGTCGTCGTCTCGCACCGCTCGGGCGAGACCGAAGACGTGACGATTGCTGACTTTGCCGTGGCCACGAACGCGGGTCAGATAAAAACTGGCGCGCCGGCGCGTTCTGATCGCGTTGCGAAGTACAATCAGTTGTTGAGAATTGAAGAGCAGCTTGGTGATCAAGCTCGCTTTCTCGGTGCATCGTCATTGTCGGGGGCGTCAGGTGTCAGCAACGCATAGCTTCGAAGCGCGAAATAGTAATCACTGGATGGTGCCCCTCGCCGCGCTCACGGCCGTCGTTATGCTCGTGGGCTGGTTTCCCCTGACGGCGCTGTGGCACCAACAGAGCCAACTCGACGCCACCGCGGCCCAAATTAAAGCGGTCCAACGTCAAGAGCAGGCCCTGGCGACCCAGTCCAAGGCCATCGATACCAAAGCCGCCGCGACCGAGCTGGCGCGTGAGCAGTACCAGTTGGTGTCGCCGGGACAGAGCTTGATCCAAGTGCTCCCCGGTAATTCCTCGGGCCAAGTGTCGGCGAGTTCGGCCGACCCGGGTCTCCAGCCGCTCGTCGCGCCCTCCCAGGCCGCGCCCCTGGTCCCGTCCTCGGCCCCCACGCACCACGTCCCCAGCGGCTTTCTCTCGCGCCTCGTGCGCACGCTTGAGTTCTGGCGTTGACCTTTAAGGACCCGTCGCTCGACGATGTCGCCGTCGTCGAATCGCTGCTCGGTCGAGCGCTGCAGGGAAGATTCGCCGTGGTGGTGCGTCGCGTCGACGGAAGTCCCGTCGTGATTGAGAACGAACCGCACCTGCGGGACGGGACGCCGATGCCCACGCTCTACTGGCTCGTGGACCCCCAGTTACACGAGGCCGTGAGTCGACTCGAAGGGGACGGGGGCGTGCACCGTTACGAGGACCTCGTGGACCCGGCCCAGTTACGTCAAACGCACGACGAATACGCCCGACGCCGACTGGAGGCGACCGTGCGCACCGACCTGGTGCAGGCCGCGGGTGGCGTCGGGGGAACTCGCGTGGGCGTGAAGTGTCTGCACGCTCACCTCGCTAATTTCCTCGTGGGGGCGCACGACCCCGTGGGCGCGCTGGTCGCGAGCGCGTTGGACGTCTCTGCGCTGCGGGTCGACGACGTACGTGGTTAAAGCGGTTGCCGCCTTCGATTGTGGCAGTAACTCCACTCGACTGCTCGTTGTCGACGCCACGAACACGACCCTCGTACGCGAGACGCACATCACTCGCTTAAGCCAAGGCGTCGACGCGTCGGGCTCGTTGCTCCCCGAGGCGATGGAGCGGACCTTCGAGGTGCTCGGGGGTTACCGCGCCGCGTGCGTGCGCTTGGGCGTGACCCAAGGTTTGCTCGTCGCGACGTCGGCCGTGCGCGACGCGCGCAACGGGGCAGCGTTTCTGGAGCGGGCTCACGAACTCGTGGGTTTTGAAGCGACCGTCCTCGACGGCGCCCAGGAGGCCGCCTTCTCCTACGCCGGCGCGACGGCCGAGCTGAGCGAACGCTCGGCGCCGACGATGGTGGTCGACGTGGGTGGGGGGTCGACGGAACTGGCGGTGGAACTTAACGGCACCCTGGTCAGCCACTCGATGCAGCTGGGCTGTGTGCGCGTCACCGAGCGAGCCCTCGGCCGCGCGGTGGTGACCAGCGCGCACGACGCGGCGGCGCGCGAAATGATCCAGTCCGAATTGGACCGCGCCCTCGTCGCCAAACCGGCGCTCGATCGCGTGGTAGGGAATGTTCGCGTGGTGGGCGTGGCCGGCACGGTGGCCACGCTCGCCCAACTCGACGCCGGTCAAGCGCTCTACGACCGAGAGGTCGTGCACCATCGAGTGCTCACGCGCGCCACCGTGCGCCACTGGCGTGACCTGCTCGCAAGCGAGACCCCCGAGGTGCGTCTCACCCACCCGGGCATGGACCGCGGACGCGAGGACGTTTTGCCGGCCGGACTCTACGTGCTCGACGCGGTGCTGGAACGATTCGAGGTGGACGAACTCTTAAGTTCCGAGAGCGACATACTCGACGGCATCACCATCTCGTTGCTCGGGCCGTGATTGCGAATGACGGTCCGACCTGTAACGATGGTGGGGTGAGGAGCGACCCGTGGTAACCACGCGCAGTGCCATCTATTCGCCCATCACCCTGCACGGGCGACGCGTGGTGCTGCGCACGATGAACGAGCAGGACTACGAGGGCTGGTTCGAGGTTCGCTCTCGTTGCCGCGAATGGCTCTTGAAGTGGGAACCCCGCTCGGCGCACGCCACGCACCTGGCCGAAGATCACCGAAGTTTCGTCAGTCGCTGCGCCATTCGCGAACGTGAGCGCCAGATCGGCACGGGGTACGGTTTTGGGATCTTCCTCGAGGGCCGTTTCATCGGTGAGATCACGCTCTCGTCGATTCAGCGCGGTCCCTTGCAGTCGGCCTACGTCGGGTACTGGATCGACGAGGCCCTCGCGGGTCAAGGACTCATGCCCGAAGCGGTCGTCACCATGCTCCAGTACGCCTTTGAGTCACTGCGACTGCATCGCGTGGAGATCAACATTATTCCTCGCAACGCCCCCTCGCGGCGCGTGGTGGAAAAACTTGGACTTCGCGTCGAGGGGGTCGCCGAGCGCTACCTAGAGATTGACGGCGCGTGGGAGGACCACGCGCGCTACGCCATCACCGCCGAAGAGTGGAGCGATCGGGCACCGGAGCTCGTGGCCAACTGGCTCTTGCCCCGTCAGGACTAAACGGCTTCGTAGGTCCGTTCGCGCAGTTCATCCAGCGCCGCGACGCGCAGCGATCCCTTGAGGGCACCGGCCACGGCGAGCCCCCCGAGGGCCGCGTCGCGACCCAGGACCAGTAACACGTCGCTCTGGCCCCTGGCCAGGACGAGGCCGTGCAGGCGAGCGTCGCGGGCCCAGGGTCGCACGTCGTCGACCGTCACCGACCCGGTCAGTTCCACCACGGGGTTCTCGTAGCGCGTCGTGGAGAGCGCGCGGATGTCGCGCAGCATGTTCCATGCGACGTGGCCCGGGTGCACCGACGAGCCCAGCACGTCGTTCCACGTGACGAGGAGTGGTTGGACGCTTAGGCCGAGTCGATCGGCGAGGTAGAGAATCTCGACGTCGAAGGCGAAGCCGTCGACCATTCCGAGCAGCGCCAGCAGTCGAGCCGGACCCAACTGGAATCCCTTGCAACCGCACTGCGTGTCGCGCAGCGTCATCTTGGTGTAGTGATGAACCACTCGATGGAACGCGCCGCCCGCCCAGGTGCGCAGCCGCGAGTCGTAGTCGATGTGGCCCGCGATGGCGCGCGATCCCGGCACCAGCGCGTAGTCGTGCAGCGCGGTCACGAAGTCGGGCAGGCGCTGGGGGTCAATGGCCATGTCGGCGTCGGCGGTGACGACGTAGGTGCCCTGGGCCAAGCCGATGCCCAGCCGTAGTGCCGCGCCCTTGCCGCGATTGGCGGGCTGTTGGACGAAACGCGCGTGTTCGAGGTGGCCGTAGACCTCGTGGGCGCGGTGCATCGTGTCGTCGCTCGAGCCGTCGTCGACCACGATGACTTCCACGCGAGAGAGATCCATCTCGTTCAACGTCGGCTCGAGCCGCGCGAAGCCAGCGGCGAGCCGCGCGGACTCGTTGTAGGCCGGGATCACCAGGGAGAGTTGCACGCTCACGATTCTGCCCCTAGGGTCGCGCGGCGCCGATGAGGCCGGCGGTGAAGAGCGGCGCCAAGGCCACGTCGGTGCCGGTGTGGGCGGCGGCGATCGTGGTGTCGACACCCCAGGGCCCGCTGCCCACGTACATCACGACGTGGTCGACTTGGTGATCGCCGTCGAGGTTGAAGTAGAAGAGCAGGTCACCGGGTTGCAGTTGGGTGAGCGTGACGTGGTACATGGCGGGCCACTGGGTCTGGGTGGTGCGCGGGATGTTGATGCCGGCGCGAGCCCAGGCCCACTGCACGAGGCCCGAGCAGTCAAATCCCCGGTAGGGCGTTTCGCCGCCCCAGACGTAGGGCACGCCGATCTGGCTCTTAGCGGCGGCGACCGCGCGCGCGCCCTGGGCCGTTCCGGCAATCTCGGCGATGGCGAGCGTGGCGATCGCGGCCTGGATGGCCTCGATCACCAAGTTGGCGGCGTTCTGACCACCCACGGCGGACGCGGCCGCGATGGCTTGCTCTTCGCCGGCGGTGTTTTTGGCCCGGGCGGCGGCGACGCCGGCTTGGATTTCGTAGTTAATGATTTGAGTCTTTAACTCCGCGGTCACCGTGTCGAGCGTCGCTTGGGTGGAGTTAACGAGCTGGATGTTCTGGGCGAGCAGTTTCTTTAGTTCGAACGTCGCGTGTTGCGCGTGGGCGCGCTGGGTGGCGACCTGGGCGACGGTGTGCTGCAAGGACTTCTTCTCTCGGGTGTAGGTGTTCTTTAGTTGATTGAGGTTGCCGATCACTTGATCTTCGTAGACCTGGCGCGCGTCACTTCGCGTGACGTTCTGGTTGAAGAGCGAGAGTATCTGGGCGTCGGCCGCGCCCAGGACGAAGGCGCGCACGATGGCGATGACCAGCGCCTTGGAGGTGACCACGATGGCGGCGCGTTTCTGGGTCTCTTTGCTTTGGAGGTTGATGATGTTGAGATTGATCGAGGCCAGGCTGGCCTTCTCCGCGTCGTACTGGTTGGAGGTGATTTCGCTGGTTTTCTCCTGCTGGGACAGGGAGGCGGAGAGCGCGGCGATCTCCGCCTGGGTCTGGGCGATGGTGCCCGCACCCGCCGACACCGGGGTCAGGATCCACGTCACGCTGAGCGCCGCGATCAGCACGAAAGGGGTGTTTCGAGTCGCGCCCCGACGACGCACGCGCAACATAGAACCAGCCTAGTTAGCGAACTTAAGAAAAACGGAGGTTTCGAGAATTCGTAACAATGCGTTAGCGTTACCTCGCAACCGTGCTGCGCGGGGGCGTAGCCCAATTGGCAGAGGCAGGGCGCTTAAACCGCCTCCAGTGAGGGTTCGAGTCCCTCCGCCCCCACGCAGCGTCGTGCCCAGGTCAATATTGAGTAGCGTTACAGGGTGGCGAAAAGCACATCGGGAAAATGGGTAAGTAGGGTTGGCGCCGCGGGCGGTGGCAAGACCTACCGAAAGACTCGACCGGGCAACTTCTACGGGGCGCTCGCCGTGATCGTGATCTTAGGCACGGTGTTGACGGTCTACTCGCGTTACGAGTACCAGAACCCCGTCTCGACCACTACCACCACCGTGTCGCCGGCCATTGGCTCGGTCTTGTACGCGGCACTCTCGGTGCAGGTCTGTGGCCAGAACCTGCCCTATCTCCACGCCGACCCGACCTTCAAGGGCGGGTTTCTCGTTGGGCCGAAAGACGTGATTCGACTTTCGCCCCAGTCGTCGTCCGAGGCGGGCGCGAACGCCACACTGAAAACGTTCGCGTCAGAGTATTTCGGTCTCGTCGCGAGTGCCAATGAACTGGCGATACCCACGGCCACGGGCACCGCGAATCCCAAGACCACGTACAAGAACGGTCAAACCTGTTCGGCCAAGTCCAAGTACCCCGGCAAGAAGGGCAAAGTCGTCTACGCGTACTGGACTTCGTTCGGCCAGAAGAAGCCCACGCTCACTACCGACCCCGCCACCATAAAGTTCGTCACGGACCTTCGCGTGACGATGGCCTTTGAGCCGTCGGGCGTCACGCCCCGGGCGCCGGTCAAGGCCACGGTGGACGAAATGGTGCTGGCCGCCACAACTCCGGCCACGACCACAACCTTGGCTACGGTGACCACCACGACGTTGGCGACGGGCACGACCACGACCGCTCCCCAGAGCGCCACCACGACCACCATCGCGGGTACGACCACTACCGCCAAGGGCTGATCTTGCAGTCGATCATTCTGGTCGGCGGCAAGGGCACGCGACTACGGCCCTTGACCTTCGAGACGCCCAAACAGATGTTGCCGCTGGTGGGCGTGGCGATGATCGAGTGCGTCTTGGAGTCGCTGGCGAGCCACGGGGTCACTGACGCCGTCTTGTCACTGGGGTATCTGCCCGATCGCTTCATCGAGGCCTATCCCTCGAACGTGATCGCCGGGGTGCGCGTGACCTACGCCGTGGAGGCCGAGCCCCTCGACACCGCGGGCGCCATCCGTTACGCCGCAACGTTCGCCGGGATTGACGAAACGTTCCTGGTGGTGAACGGCGACATAATCAGTGACCTCGACGTGACCCGGCTCTTGGACTTCCATCGCGAACACGCTTCGGAAGTCACCATCGCGCTGCACCCCGTCGAGGACCCGTCGTGTTTTGGCGTGGTCCCTACGGCCGAAGACGGCCGAGTGCTGGCCTTCGTCGAAAAGCCCCCGCCCGGGGAGGCCCCGACGAACCTCATCAACGCCGGGTACTACGTCTTCGAGCCGCGCGCGCTGGCGCGCATCGCGCCCGAGGGTCCGGTCAGCCTGGAGCGCGAGACCTTTCCGATCCTGGCCGCCGCGGGTCATCTCTACGCGTTGGCCGACGAGGCGTACTGGCTCGACGCCGGCACCCCCCAGGCGTATCTCCAGGCGAACGTCGACGTCTTACAGGGCCGTCACTCGCGCCACCACTTCACGGGCATCGTCGCGGGTTCGTGGCGTCACCCCTCGGTGACCATTGACGCGAGCGCCACGCTTCTCAACACCGTCGTGGACCGCGAGTGCGTCGTGGGAGCGGACGTGGTGCTCGAGGACTCGGTGCTGTTGCCCGGCGCGGTCGTGCAGAGCGGCTGTCAGATCCGTTCGTGCATCATCGGACCCGAGGCGGTGATTGGCACCGGCTCAACCCTTGGTCCCACGTGCGTCGTGGGGGCCAAGGAGCGCGTGGCCGCGGAGTCGCAGCTCTCGGGCGACGTGCGCCTCGGCGGGGTCTAACTAACGAAAGAGATCGTCGTTCTTCGTGCGCACGATGTTCTCGGCGATCGAACCTGATCCGAAGAACGACTCGTCGAGACCGCGCACCAACGCAAAGGGCGTGCCGGCCGCTTTGTGCAGCACGAGATTGGCCGCGCCGGCGATCTCGTCGGCAATGGCCACCTCGGTGGCTTCCAAGAGCCGACCGTTGGCGTCACGCGTGCCGCGCAGGTCCAGCAGCGGCCGCAGGCCCGCCGAGCCGAGCGCCACGTCGGTGACGCCCTGGCGCCAGACTCGCCCAAAGGTGTCGGTGATCAGTACCGCGACCTCGACGTTGGTGCGTCGCGCAATCTCGGCGCGCAGTCGTCGGGCCGACTGGTCAGGGTTCTTGGGCAAGAGGACGGCCGTGCCGTCGTCAGTGTTGGAGAGATCCACCCCGGCGTTGGCGTTGACGAAGCCGTGACGGGTTTCGGTGATGCGCAGGGCGCCGCGTCGGCGAAGCACCCGCACCGACTCCTGCTCGACGAGCGCCACCTTGTGAGCCTCGGTGCCGTCAAAGGCCACGACCTGACCTTCGGACTTTGAGATCACTTTGCTCGTCACGACGACCAGATCGTGGTGAGCGAGCACCTCTTTGGCCCCGTTGAGCGCGTCGAGCAGCAACGCAACGAGATCGTCGCCTCGACCCACCTGGACACCGGACGCGAGAGCGACGAGGCGCACCTCACTCACGAGAGCACCACCTTGGCCAGTCGCCGGGCGTTCTCGGACTCGGCCATGATCGTGGTGGTGATCTCCACGCGCACGCCGCGTTGACGGATCCGCTCGGCCAGGTCTGCGTCGGCCTCGTCGATGATCCACGTGCCGACCAGGCCCTGGTAGAAGTCCACGACCCCCACCGTCGAGACCTCGTAGCCGAGTTCGCCCAAGAGCCGTGCGGCGGGACCCTTGAGCGCCTCGCCGCCAATGAGTGGTGAGACGCCAACGACGTCGTCTCGTCGCTCACGTACGATCTCGCGCACGCCGGGAATCTGAAGTATCGGATCGACCGAGATAAGGGGATTCGAAGGTGCGATGACGAGCCGACTCGACTCGCGAAGGGCGTCGAGCACCTCGGGCGTCGCGTGCGCATCGTCGGCGCCGACGAATTCGATGGAGCGAATGACGACGTCGTGGTGATGGCGAACGAAGTACTCCTGAAACGAGAGCCGCCCTTCTTCGGTGAGGAATTCAGTTCTCACCGTGTCATTGGTCACCGGCAGCAGGCGCACCGCGACGCCGTGACGTTGGGCCAGTTCGCGGGCCACTTCGGTTTTGGTCGCGCCGTCGAAGAGCCGTTGGCTGCGATAGAGGTGCGTCGCGAGGTCGCGGTCGCCGAGTCGAAACCAGGCCTCGCCCCCGAGCGCTTCGAGTTCGTGCATCACGCGCCAGGTCTCCCCGGCCATCCCCCAACCGAGTTCGTCGTTGTTGAGTCCGGCGAGCGTGTAGGTGATCGTGTCGAGGTCAGGACAGATAGTCAGGCCGTGTAGTACCACGTCGTCACCGACATTCACGACGGCCGTGATCTGGGCAGGGGCGATCACGTCGCTGAGGGCGCGCAAGAGCCGCGCCGCGCCGACGCCTCCGCTGAGAACGGTGATCACCTTCGAAACCTTAGGGGCGCGTGAGTAACATCGAGTGGTGAGCACCGCCCGTGACGACTCGTGGCCCGGTTCACTGGCCTACGTCATACTGCGTCTTCGCGAGGGAGTCGTCGAACGGGTCGCTGCGGTGGGCGAACTCGACGAGGTCCGTCCGTGGGCCTCGGTGTCGAAGATGGCGGTCGCCTTGGCCGTGGGTGTTGAGGTCGATTGGAACTTGCACGAGTTCACCGAAACGATTGGTCCCAAGGGCGCGAGTCTGGCCAATCTCATGTCGCACACGAGTGGTCTGGGACTGGAAGAAGGTGATCCGGCGGCGGCGGTCGGGACCAAACGTATCTATTCCAACTATGGCGTCGACCACGCGGTGGCGGCCATCGTGGAGGAGAGTTCCGCCGCCACATGGTTGGAAAACCGCGTGTTTCACCCCTTTGGCATGTCGTCGTCGGCGCTGGTCGATCGTCCCGCCTCGGGGGTCGAGGGGTCGACGAATGACCTCGCGGCCCTTGGGGAGGCCTGGTTGCGGCCCGACGGGTTGACCAAAGAGACGAGGGACCAAATCATTCGGCCCTACCTGCCCAACCTCGACGGCATCGTGCCCGGCTTTGGCCGATTCACGCCTTGTTGGTGGGGGCTCGGTCCCGAAGTACGAGGCGAGAAGCAACATTGGATGGGCGACTGGCCGTCGTTGAGCTTTGGTCACTTTGGTCAAAGCGGTGCGTTGATGCTCTTGAACGCGGACGAGGGCGTGGGCGTCGTCGCGACGAGCACGGAGCCCTTTGGTCCGTGGGCGGTGAAACTCTGGCCCCAGTGGACGAGTGCCGCGCGTGTTCTGGCACTGAGTTCGTGAACGCACGTCCTCGGGTCGGTCTCGATCTCGATGGTTCACTCGAGTCCCTGGGTAATTCGATGACCGACCTGGCCAACGCGCTGGACGCGACGGGCGAGTGCGAACTCGTACGTTTTCATTCACGTGCGCCGGCGAGATCGCCCAACGAGGTACGCCTGGCGTTTCACTCGCTGTGGACGCCACTCTGGCGCCGCAACCTCGGCCCTTCACTTGATCGACTGTTGCCACCCGTGGACGTCGTGCACGTCGCGGGTCGCGTGACGCCTCCTACGAAGTCGATCCCGCTCATCATCTCGGTCGATGATCTTCGGCCGCTGCGCGGTGAGTCGCGCGAGCATCAGCGAATTGCTCAACTTCGTCGCGCCGTGAGCCACGGCGCGACGCTGGTGGCCTCCACGCGGAGCGCGAGTCACGAAGTGCAACGCGTGCTCGGGATCGAACGAGCTCGCGTGGTCGTGGTATCACCGGTGGTCCCGCTGGTGCAGCCCACGCTCAACGGCGCCGCGCTCGTGGTGAATCTCACCGGCGTCGTCAAGCCATTTCTTGATTTAGCCCCAGATCTCGTGGCCTTCGCGAGGAGTCATGGGACCTACGTCGTCGCGATCGCGAGCGCCAATGTCGCTCAGCGAATTCACTCCAGAGCCTCCGCGGTGCGATTGATGACGCGTGGGGAAGCGCGCGGCGCCCTCGCCGACGCGCGTGTCGTGTTGCACATTTCTGATGGCGCTCGGTTTCCGTCCTTCGCCATTGCGGCGCTGGCGGCCGGCGTGCCCACCATCGCGCGCGCCACGACGATCAATCGAGAGCTGCTGAGCGGTGCGGCGGCGCTCACCGAGAGTGACGGCGAAGTCATGCCGCTGTTGCAAGAACTCTGGGAGAGTTCAACCCGTCGGGCCATCGCAGTGGCGGCTGGACGGGCACGAGCCGAGGATTTCGCTCCCGCCACTGCCGCGCGGGCCTACGCGGCGCTCTATCGAGAAGTCGTGCGAGGCTGGAACTCGTGACTCGTACGGTCAGTATTTCTTTTGATCAGTTCTATCGGCCTCAGCCGGGCGGCATTGCGACCTACGTGCGAGGACTCGTGAGCGGACTGGTGGCGCTGCACGAGGACTCCCTTCGCCTCATCGGGGTTGAGCCTCGAGGTCTTCCCGCCCAAGACGTGTCGGACCTGGCGATCGAACGCGTCCGCGCGCCGGCGTCGATCAAGGTGCTCACTCGGGCGTGGGCCCGCTGGCCCCTGGGCGTGCCGGCGTACAGCGACGTGGTGCACGCCACGTCGCTGGCGGGCCCCTTCGCGGGAGGCAGAGATGGCGCCGTGCACTGCGTCGCGTTGCACGATCTTCTTTGGCGCGACGAGCCCAGCACCAGTACGCCCCGCGGCGTCCGTTTTCACGAACGTCGACTCCAAATGCTCAAACAGCGTCACGACGTACGGCTCTTCACCACTGCGCCGGGCCTGGCGGAGCGCTTGATAGCCGAGGGCTTTGCGCCGAGCCGATTGCACGAGGTGCGCTTGGGCGTCGACGAGGTCGCGCCGGCCGACAGCCCGGGCCAGGTGCGGGCGTTCCTCGCCGAGCACGGCGTGCACGGTCCCTTCACCCTGTACGCCGGGACGCGCGAACCCCGGAAGAATCTCGAACGTCTCGTAGACGCGCACACGCAGGCCGCCGCGAGCAACCCGGCACTTGGTCCGCTGGTGCTCGTGGGCCCCCAAGGATGGGGTGAAGTCGACAGCGGTGGCGCGGTCGTGCTCGGTCTGGTGGCGCGGTCGTTGCTAGGGGGTCTCTATCGAGACGCGACGGTGGTGGCGTACGTGCCTCGAGCCGAGGGCTGGGGCCTGCCACCGGTGGAGGCACTGCACGAGGGCACCCGGGTCGTGGCCAGCGCCACGACCCCGAGCGTGATGAATAACGACGAGGTCGTGATCGTCGATCCTTACGACGTCGCGAACATCGCCGAAGGACTTCTTCGGGCGTTGTCACAGAGCAACGACGAGACCGCGCGGGCACGTCGACGGGCGTCGGTAGCGACGTTGACGTGGCGAAACGTCGCGCTCGATCATCTGGCGGGGTGGCAGTGAGGGTCGCGCTCGACGTCTCGGCCGTACCGTCCAAGATTGCTGGCGTCGGTCGTTACGTCGCCGAGCTCGCGCGACGACTACCCGAACGAGGCGTCGTGACGACCTTGGTCACTCGTCGTGACGACGCGGCGCGCTGGCGAGAGATCTCGCCGAGCGCCACGGTGACGGGCCTTGTGCCGAACGCGCGCGCCGCGCGGCTGACCTACGAGGCGTGGGTAGTGGGAAGGAGTGACGCGGCGCGCCACTCAGATCTGTGGCACGGACCGCACTACACGATGCCCCACCGCGGAGTGACGCCCGCCGTCGTGACGATTCACGATCTAACGTTCTTCACGAATCCGGAGTGGCACGAACGCTCCAAGGTCGCCTTTTTTCGCCGAGCCATCTCGTACTCCGCGCAGCACGCACGCGTGCTGATGACGATCAGCGAATTCAGCGCCCGACTGCTCGATGAGATCGTGCCCGTTCACGCGCCGGTCGTGGTGACGCCGCTCGGCGTTGATCTCGAGCGATTCCAGCCCCGGGGTGACGATGACGCGACGTTGTTCCACGACCATCAGTTGAGCCTGGAGTTTCCATTCATCTTCTTCGTGGGCACGTTCGAGCCGAGGAAAGGTCTCGACGTTTTGCTCACGGCATTTGAAGAGATCGCGCGTCAAGACGGTGAGGTCGAGTTGTGGCTCGCCGGCCAGCCGGGATGGGGCGTCGGTCCCCTCGATTCCCAGCTCGCGACACATCCGTTTCGCCAGCGCGTCCGTCGCCTCGGCTTCGTCGACGAGGAGTTGTTGCCGGCGCTCTTTCGTCACGCTCGGGCGGTGGTTTACCCTTCGCGAGGCGAAGGCTTCGGTCTGCCCGTGATTGAGGCGATGGCCTGTGGGGCGTCGGTGGTGACGACCGAGGGCACCGTCATGGCCGAGGTCGCGGGCCAGAGTGCGCGTCTTGTGCCGGTCGGTGACGCGGCGGCGCTCGCGGCGTCGATTGCTGAGGTGCTTGACTCGAGTGAGAGTGATCGCGACACCTGGGCGCAGCGCGCCCGTGCACGCGCCGAACACTTTACGTGGGAAGCTTGCGTCGATCAACATCTCGTGGCGTATCAACGAGCGCTGAACGTGAGCTGACGTGCGCGTTCTGGTCACGGGATCCCAAGGGTTCGTGGGTCGTCATTTGATCGCGCACTTAGAGAAGAGCGGTGATGTAGTTCGAGGGATTGACCGAGAACACGACGTGACGAGCGTGGCCGCCATGCGCGAAGTTTTCGCGGACGTTCGCCCGGAAGTCATCTACCATCTCGCGGCGCTGACCCACGTCGGTGACTCCTGGCGTCAGGCCAGTGAGTT
Source organism: Acidimicrobiales bacterium (assembly GCA_035533495.1). Taxonomy (GTDB): domain Bacteria; phylum Actinomycetota; class Acidimicrobiia; order Acidimicrobiales; family RAAP-2; genus RAAP-2. The sequence continues at coordinate 36,679 of DATLTW010000024.1, forward strand.
CAACCGCGTGAACGTGGTAGGTACCCAGTGCGTGCTCGACGCGGCCCACGCTGGCGTGCCGAGCGCGCTCACGTTGATCGTGAGTTCGGCCGAGGTCTACGGTGTCGTCACAGACGCGGACCAGCCGTTGCGTGAGAGCTTTCGCGTCGCGCCCTCGAATCCCTACTCGGCGAGCAAAGTCGAGGCGGAGCTTGTCGCCCGTGAAGCCGCGCGGGTTCGAGCTCAGCGCGTGATCATCGCGCGCCCCTTCAATCATCTGGGGCCCGGTCAAGCGCTCACGTTCGTGGTCCCCGCGCTCGTGAATCGCCTTCTTGAGGCCCGCGAACGCGGAGAGGACGAGATCGCGGTGGGCGACCTCTCCACCCGCCGTGATTTCAGCGACGTACGTGACGTGGTGCGCGCGTATCGCTTGCTGGCGCTGTTGGGTGCGGCGGGTGAGACGTACAACGTGGCCTCGGGTCACGACGTGGCCGTACGCGATATCGCGACACAGTTGGTCAGTCGACTCGCGCCCGAGGTGCGTCTCGTCGTCGACGCGACGTTGCTGCGCCCGATCGAGGTGCCCGTCGCTCGGGGAAGTGTCAAAAAGTTGCACGACGCGACCGGTTGGTCGCCGGCGATTCCCCTTCACGTGTCACTCAGTGACGTGATTGCCGACGTCGAGGCGCGGCGCCGCAACGAGTAGGAACATCGCTTCGAGGTAGGAATATGAACGAATCACCGGCCAAGTCGGAACGTCGCCGCCCACTAGCCTTGAACTACTGATGGACTCTCGTGCTCCGGCCGTTGTTGCCGTCATCGTTACCACTGGTTCTGGGCCGGGTCTCGAGGCCGCCGCGGCTTCTCTCGCCGCCCAGAACTATGAGGAGCTGAGCCTGCTCGTCGTGGCGAACGGGGATGCGCTCCAGGTGCCCGAACGCGTCGCCGCCGTCGCGCCCAACGCCTTCGTGCGCTTGCTCGACGAGAACCGGGGATTCGGTGCGGCCTGCAATGAGGCAGCCTTAATGGTCGACGGGTCGGCCTTTTTCCTCTTCTGCCACGACGACGTGCGCCTCGAACCCGACGCCGTGCAACTCATGGTCGAGGCGGCCTACCGCGCGAACGCCGGGGTGGTGACGCCCAAGGTCGTCGCCTACGAGGACCCGCTCGTGCTGTTGCACGTGGGTCAGACCAGTGACCGGTTCGGCGTCGTGCGCGAACGCGTCGTCCTGGGTGAGATCGATCACGGTCAGCAAGACCTCGAGCGCGACGTGTTCGTCGCGCCCGGGGGTGTCACCCTGGTGCGCGCCGACCTCTTTTCGACGCTGCGCGGATTCGACCCACTCATCACGCTTTTCGGCGAAGATCTCGATTTGTGCTGGCGTGCCCAAGTAGCGGGCGCGCGCATCGTCGTGGCGCCGCTGGCCAAGGTCGCGCACCGCGAGACTCTCGCCACGGGCGAACGGCCGGTGACGGCACTGGGCACGCGGCGCGCGAGTCGCCAAGACCTCCATCGTCGACACCAACTGCTCGTCGTAGCGAGCGGCTGGGGCCGACGCACGACCGTGTGGACCTTGATGATGCTGTTCGTACTCGACGTCTTTGAAGTTGCGCTGGCTCTGGTTGGTCGCGACACGGATCGAGCGGGCGCCATTGTCAATTCGTGGCGTTGGTTAATTAAGCAGCGGCGACGCGTCCGCCGTCGTCGGCGTCAAATCCATGGACTTCGCGTGCTCTCCGACGCCGAGTTGCGCCGTCTCCAGGTTGGCGGCGCGAGCCGCCTGAAGCAATTTCTCTTGACGTTGCTTCGCGAGGGCTACGACCGGGCGCGGGGCATCTTGCCAGCCGAGGGGCTCGCCGAGCCCCTCGCCGAGCCCCTCGCCGAGCCCGCAGAGGCCGGCGCTGGCTTCGCCGCCGCGTTCGCCGAAGACGAGGAGTTCGACGAGATCGCCGAGAGCGATCTGCTCGAGTTGCGCGCGCGGCCCTCGCGCTTGATGACCTCGTTTCGCGCTCAGGCCGCCGTCGTCGCGGTGGTGGGGGTGTTGTGGCTCATCGGATCGCGCAACCTCGTCGCGATGCACTTACCCCTCATCGGACGCCTCGCGCCACTCGACTCGTGGTGGACGACGTGGCGCCACTTCTTCGCGTCGTGGTCGTCGAACGGCGTGGGCACTGGAACTCCGGGCATGCCCGGCTACGGCGTGCTCGGTTTCGCGGGCACGTTCGTCTTCGGTCGTATGGGCGTTTTGCCCCGAGTGGTGCTCATCTTCGCCGTGCCCCTTGGGGCGTACGGGATGGGTCGACTACTCAAAGACCGCGTGTCGAACCGCGCGCGCCTCATCGGCGCGGTCGCCTACGCGGCGATGCCAGTCGGCTTTAACATGATCAGCCAAGGCCGCGTCGACGTGCTCATCGTGGTAGCGAGTCTGCCCTTTATCGTGCGGCGAATCTTTGAGTTGATGGAAGTGCCGGGTTTTCGTCTTCGCCCCTACGGTGAGTCGGTGCCCTTTGGGCACCGGGGCTGGCGAACCACGCACGCCGGTGTGCGCATGGAGCTCATCATGCTCATCGCCACCGTGACGGCGCTGGCGCCGGCCACGCTGGTGGTCGTGGCGCTCGTGATCGTCGGCGTGGCGCTCGCACGCGTCTTCGAGCCCGATCCGAGCCACGACTTTCGGGGCCCGGGGCGGTTTCTCGGTTCGCTCGTGGCCAACGTCGCGATCTTTTTGCTCCCGCTCAGTATTGACGTCATCTTGGCCGGTCGACGGGCCCTGGAGGTCTTTGGACTGGCGCGCGGCCCGTGGTCGGTTCCCTCCTTCACGCTGTTACTGCGTGACGCCGACGGCACGTTCGGGGTGTCGTGGTGGGGCTGGCTCTTGCCGGTGGCGGCGCTCTTCGCTCTGGCGCTGTGTAGGGGCGAGCGCCGGCTCATCGCCTCGAAGGCCCTGGCCATCGCGGCGGTGACCCTGGTGTTGACCGCGTTGGCCTCGCGTCACTGGTTGGGTTCGTTCTCGCCCGACCTGGACGTGATGCTGACGCTCTACGCGGTGATGCTGGCGCTGTTGATCGGGCTCGGTATCGGCGCGTTGGAGCACGATCTGCGAGACGCGGGCTTTGGCTGGCGCCAGTTCGCGGCCGGGCTTTCGGTGGTAACGCTGGTGATCGCGAGCCTGCCCTTCCTCGCGAGCTTCGCGAGCGGCCGATTCGACTTACCCACCACGAGCGTCGCGGAATCGCTGAGCGCCTTGGCGCCTTCGAGCGCGGGCGGGTTTCGCGTGCTGTGGTTGGGCGACCCTTCGGTCTTGCCCCTGCCGGGCTGGTCGGTGGCGCCCGGACTTGAGGCCGCCACGTCGATGAACGGACTGCCCGGGGGCGCCACACTCTTCAGCCCGCCCGATTCGGGCACGAGCGACGTGATCATGGAGGCCCTGCAAAGCGCGATGGCCGGACGCACCGTTCGCCTCGGGCAGCTCCTCGCGCCCGCGGGCATCTCCACGATCGTGGTCATGAACTCTTCGGCGCCCGAGCTCGCGGGCGTCCAGCACGTGCCGCTGCACCACGCGCCCAACGTGCTCCTCAACGCGCTTAACAACCAGAGCGATCTCGCCTTGGAACTGCACACGCAGTCGGTCGAGGTCTTTTCGAACTCGCTCTTTCACGGCATCGTGGCCGCGACGAGCCCCGGGTCCACCAAGCTGGTGCCGATCTTTAGCTCGTCGTCGTTCTCCGGAGCGCTCACTTCAGGCTCGACGGTGGTGGCGGGGCTCGCCCCCGCGGGCGCCTTCGCCCTGAGCGTGAATGGAAGGGCCACGCCGCGCACCACCTTTAACACCTGGACGCCGTTCTACCAAGTCGCCTCCTCCACCACCCCGCCGACGGGCACCATCGTGTTGCACCAGTTTCCGCTCAACGGTCTCATCGCGCTCTTCACCTTGGGCATGTGGGGGATTGTCTGGCTCGGTTTTGGTTGGATCCATCGACTCGAGTGGCTCTTTACCGGGCGCCGACGTCGGGTCCAAGCGCCGCGACCCGTCGAGGAGACACTCGATGCGTAACGCGTTGCGTCTGCCACTCTTCGTGGCCGTGGCCGTGGCCCTCGGGGCCACGGGTGTGGTCACGTCCTTCGAGAGCGCGACGAATCCCTCCCGGCTGCCCAGTGGCCTCGCGGTCTCGATGAACGCCGAGTCGACCGCGCTGTACTGCACGGGTGTCTCGGCTCATCCCGGCCGACACGGACGGGTCTCGTTCTATAACACCTCGACCGCCAGCCGCCGACTGAGCGTGAGTGTGGTCTCCGATACGGGTCACACCTTCGCCACTTCTATCGAGCTGGCCGGCCACGCCAGCCAATCGATCGAGCCCAGCGTGGTCGATCAGGGCAACAACTTTGCGGTCGCCGTGCAGGTCAGCGGTGGGGGGGTGGTCGGCGAGGAGATTGGCGGCTCGCTCACTACCGAGGTGCCCTGCGCGGCCGCCGGGGTCACCCACTGGTACGCCACGGGCTTTAACACGCTGGTGGGATCGAGTGCGTACTTAAGCGTCTACAACCCCACGGCCACCTCAGCCGTCTTGAACGTGTCGATCTACACCGCCGCGGGCTTCTCGGCGCCCCAGTCCTATCAAGGCCTCTCGGTGCCCGCGCACGCTCAGCGCGAGATCGATCTCGGCACCGAGGTCGTTAACACCGCCAACGTGGGCGTGGGCGTCACGGTGCTGCGCGGCTCGATCGTGGCGGTGGGCGTGCAGAGCGCCAACAACGTGGTCTCGCTCGACGCAGGCGTGGCCAGCGCCACCAGCGAGACGTGGTTCCCCCTCGTCACGACGGCCCAGGGCGCGACCGCGCAGATACGCGTGGCCAACCCGAATCACCAACGGGCCAACGTCACCCTCGACGTCGCGCTCGGCACGTACCACGTGGTGCCCCAGACGCTGTCGTTGGCGCCCTTTAGCTCAGGCCTGATCAACGTCACGCCGAACTCGGCGATCCCCGCCGCCGGCTACGCGAACCTGACCCTGCACTCGAACGTGCCCGTGGTCAGCGCACTCGCCACGGGCACCAAGACGTGGATCGCGCTCTCCTCGCCCGTCACCCCGGGCAACGCCTTTTTGGTCAACGACTTCACCGACGTCGGCTTTGGCGCCGCCACCGTGACGAACACCTCGTCGCGCCCGATCACGGTCGACGTCTCTTCGTATCTCAGCTCGACGCTCCAGGTCGTCAGGGACGTCGGCGCGATAAAACTGACGGGCGGCCAGACCGAGAGTCTCTTTCTGACGATTCCCTCGTTCTCGATCACGCCGAGCGAGACCTATTTGGTGTCGTCCGCCACGCCCTCGATGGTGGTGTCCTTGACGTTGCCCACGCGCCCGCCCGGGGTCTACGTGGTGGCGCCTCTAGACGGCCGGTAGTTTCGGCGGCTGCCAGTTCGACGCCGTCGGCGTCGGGCTCGTTGAGGGCGACGCCGCGGCCGGGGCCACGGGTGAGGCCTCCTTCGAGGGCGACGGCTTGCCGATATGGCTCAGCGCGCTGACCGTCTTGGTGCCCTCGGGGTGCACGGGCTCGCCGTTCGCCTCGTCAATCAATCGGGCCGCTTCGGCGCCGTCGATGGTCTCGTGTTCGAGCAAAGCCCGGGTCAGCGATTCAAGGCCCCGTCGGTGCAGCGTCAGTACCTCGATGGCCCGCGACTCTTGTTCTCGAAGGATGCGCTCGATCTCGTCATCGATGACCTTCGAGGTGTGGTCGGAGTAGTCACGGGTGTGCATCAGGTCCTCACCCAAGAACACCTGGTTGTTCGAGCCCCAGGCCATGGGACCGATCTCTTTGGACATTCCCCACTCGCGCACCATTCGCCGTGCCAGTTCGGTATTGCGCTGGAGGTCGTCCGCGGCGCCGGTCGACAGGTCGCCGTAGACGAGCAGCTCGGCCACCCGTCCGCCCATGCGCATGCACAGCGAATCCTCGAGGTGCTGGCGGGCCATGATGTGGCGGTCCTCCTCGGGCAGGGTCATGGTCACCCCGAGCGCCATGCCGCGGGGGATGATCGTGATCTTGTGTAGCGGATCGGTCTTGTCGAGGACGTAGGCCAGCACCGCGTGGCCGCTTTCGTGAAAGGCGATTCGTTCGCGCTCGTCGACTTGGAGGACCATGGTGTCGCGCTCTTGACCCATCAGAACCCGGTCGCGCGCGGTTTCGAAGTCTTCCATGCCAATCGTGGTCGAGTTTCGTCGAACGGCGTGCAGCGCCGCTTCGTTCACCAAGTTGGCCAGGTCGGCGCCGCTCATGCCCGGCGTGCCGCGCGCCACGATCATCAAGTCGACCGAGGCGTCGAGCGGTTTACCCTTGGAGTGCACGGCGAGGATTGGTAAACGTTCCTCTAAGTCGGGCAGGGGAACCACGATCTCACGGTCGAAGCGGCCCGGGCGCAGCAGCGCCGGGTCCAAGACGTCGGGGCGGTTCGTGGCGGCGATGACCACGACGCCCTCGGTCGGTTCGAAGCCGTCCATCTCGCTCAACATCTGGTTCAAGGTCTGTTCGCGTTCGTCGTGACCGCCGCCGAGTCCCGCGCCGCGCTTTCGCCCGATCGAGTCAATCTCGTCGACGAAGACGATGGCCGGGGACTGTTTGCGCGCCGTGGCGAAGAGGTCGCGCACGCGACTCGCGCCCACGCCCACGAACATCTCCATGAAGTCCGATCCCGAGACCGAGAAGAACGGCACGCCCGCCTCGCCGGCGACGGCGCGCGCGAGCATGGTCTTGCCGGTGCCCGGGGGTCCGATGAGCAAGATGCCCTTAGGAATCCGTGCGCCGATGGCCGTATAGCGAATCGGACTTTTTAAGAACTCGACCACCTCGCTAATCTCCGCCTTAACCCCGAGATAGCCCGCGACATCGGCGAAGGTGGTTTTGGGGTGGTCCTCGTTGAACTGTTTGGCCTTGGAGCGACCGACCGACATCATGCCGTTCATCTGTCCGCGCGCCTGTCGACTCGCGTAGAACATAAAGGCGCCAAAGATCAGTATCCAGATCAGGTAGGGCAACAGGGTTCCGGCCAGGCTCGAGGGGTTGGCGAAGGTGACGTTGACGTTGTTGGTGCGTAGCGTGCTCACCTCGGCCGAGAGCGCCGGGGTCGGGCCGTTGGAGGTGTAGTTGGTGCCGTCGCTGAGCTGGCCCGTGATGACGCCGTTGGTGTTATTGATACTGGCCGAGATCACGCCCTGATTGTGGGCGTCGCGGATCAGCGATGAGTAGGTGATGGTCTTGACGTTCTTGTTGGAAAAGAGCGACGGAATGACCAAGACCCCCAAGATGAAGGCGATAACGGCGATCATGACGATTCGACGCCGCGCCTGGGGCGCCATCGGCCGCTCGCCGCCTGGTAGAAACTTCTTGATTCCGTTTTGCTCGCTCGGTGGTTCGGCCACGTATCTAATCTAGAGGTCACCAGTCACCAGTCGGCTGCGCCTGTGCAAAACCTCAAGTTGAAAGCGTTGGGCCATTGAGTACTCCATCGAGACCACTGCTGGCGAATCGACCTCGCGTCGTCGCGATTGTGGTGGCGAGCTTTATTGGATTCTTAGCCGGCCAGATCCTCGCGCTGACTTTTGATCTCGTCGGCGCGCTCGTCACGCACTATCCCGGGGGACTGAGCGCACTCGGGCGAGCGAGCACGCCGCCGTGGTGGTCGAACGCGCTCGGTCTAGTGGGGCTGTGGCTCGGCTTCGCCGCGGCGATCTACTACGCCTACCACGAAGGTCACCTACGGGCGCTGCCGGATCAGTGGCGACCGCGTCTCGGCGACCTCGTCTACGTGGTCCTCGGTGTCGCCTGCCAGTTCGCGGTCGACCTTCTCTACGCCCCCTTTCGCCTGAAGAGCCTCGACCGGCCCGTCCATCACCTCTTTAACGCGGCGCGCGGACCGAGCTTCGTACTCATTGCGCTCATGACCACGTTGCTCGCGCCGTTCTTCGAAGAGTGGCTCTTTCGCGGCGTGCTCTTTCGTGCCATCGCCGAGGGGGCGACGGGGATGTCCTCGCGTAGCGCGGTCACGCTCGGAGTTCTCGTGAGCGCCGTCCTCTTCGGTCTGGCGCACGGCGAGCCCGTGCAGTTCGCGGGATTGGCGCTCTTTGGCGTCGTGCTCGCCGTACTGGTACAGCGCACGAAGCGCCTCGTGCCCAGCTTCGTCACCCACGTGTCATTCAATGCCGTCGCCCTCGTCGCGCTGATCGCCCAGCGCGCGGGACACTGATGAAACGTTTCCGCGCGTTCTGGACGCCGCTACGCGTCTTGGACGCAGTGCTCGTACTCGTGGTGATCTACGTCACGATCTGGGCGCTGCACCCCCAACTGCTCTTCTCCTCGTCGCTCATCACCGGCGGCGACACGGGCTCGCACTTGGCGGTGCCGGCGTACTTGCGCACGACGGGCAATCTCTTTAACTTCACGCCCTGGTATCCCGGCTGGCTCGCCGGGCTGCCCGCCTACACCTACTACTTCGTCCTGCCCGACGTACTCGCGACGTTCGCGAGTTACGTCATTGGCTTCGCGCTCGCCTTCAAGTTGGCCACCGTCCTGGGCTCGGTGCTGATGCCGATCACGGCCTACGCAATGGGCCGACTCTTTCGAGCGCCGCGACCCATTCCCGTCGCCCTGGCGCTGGCCACGTTGCCCTTCCTCTTTGACGCGTCGTTCACGATCGATGGCGGGAATCTTTTTTCGACGATGGCCGGTGAGTACGCTTTCTCCCTTTCGCTCGCCTTGGCGCTGTTGACGATTGGCCTGTTCGCCCGGGGCGTACGCACCGGGCGTGGCTACTGGTTCGCGGCGCTGGCCCTGAGTGCCACACTGGCCTCGCACGTGTTGCCCTGGCTCTTTAGCCTCGCGGCGATCGCGGTGCTGGTGATCTTTGAGCTGCTCCAACGTCGAGGCATCGGCGATCCGCGTGACTTCGAACTCGTCCGAGGGGACTACGCCCGACCCGTTCGCTTCGCGGTCGGCGCGGGGCTGCTCTCCTTTGGACTTTCGGCCTGGTGGCTCCTGCCCTTCGTGACGACCCAGTCGCTCTCCGATTCGCTGGGGTACGTCAACGACAAAGTCTCGACAGTGCACGACATCTTTACAACGCTGGGGTGGTTCAACGCCAGCGGCGGCGCGGCGGGCGATCGCTGGGTGATCATCCTTAGTGCCGTGGCCATGGTCGTGGCCGTCATGGTGCGCGATCGCCTGGGCCTGGTACTGGCGACCTTGACGGCGCTCTCGTTCTGGGCCTTCGTGCTCGACCCCCAGAGCGTCATTTGGAACGAACGTCTGGTGCCCTTTTGGTTCATCTCGATTCATCTCGTCTCGGGGTGGCTGGTGGGCTATCTCGCCTGGCGTTGGAGCGAGCGCGACGTGACCGTCTCGAAATGGCAATGGTTCATGAAGGACGAACCGGTGAGCGACGGCGAGGAAATCGCGCCCGAAGGCGCCGACGAATCCCTGGACGAAATCGCCGTTTCGAGTGACCTCGAACACGATCCGCTGCGGGCCACGCGGCGGCTCGTGGGCGCGACGATGGTCGTGGCGCTGCTCGGCCTGCTGTCCACGGTCCCCGGACAGATCACGCCGCTCGCCAACAAGCTGCACCTTTCAACGAGTGGCAACCAGGTCAGCAGCTGGGCGCAGTGGAACTACTCGGGCTATCAAGCGAAGCCCGCCTGGCCCGAGTACCACAACCTCATGACGACCATGGGTGACGTCGCCAAACGGTACGGCTGTGGGCGCGCGATGTGGGAGTACAACTCCTCGGAGAACCGCTTCGGTACGCCCGAAGCGCTGATGTTATTGCCCTACTGGACGAACAACTGCGTCGACTCGATGGAAGGTCTCCTCATGGAGTCGTCGGCGACGACGCCCTACCACTACCTCGATCAAGCCGAACTCTCCGCGGCGCCCAGTAACCCCCAAGCGGGACTCAACTACGGTCAGCTCGACGTGCCCTTTGGCGTGCAACATCTCCAGATGCTCGGCGTGAAGTACTTCATGGCCTTCTCCCACCAGGTCATCCTCGAGGCCCAGGCCGATCCCCAGTTGCAACTGGTCGCCTCCACCAAAAAGTGGCCCACGCCCGGGGTGCAGTGGCGGATCTATCTCGTCAAGGACAGCCCCATGGTCCAGGCGCTGACGAGGACCCCCAACGTGGTCGCCAATCTCTCGAGTGGTACATCGTGGCTCACGGCCAATGAGAAGTGGTGGCTCACCTCGTCGTTGCAAGGCGTCTACGCCGCCCCCGTGGGACCGGCGAGTTGGCCCCGCGCGAGTTCCATCACGTCCATGACGAGTTCGCCGGTACTACCCAGTGTCGTGGTCAGTCACGTCAACGTCGGACTGCAGTCGATCTCCTTTCACGTGAGTCGCGTCGGGGTGCCGGTACTCGTGAAGATCTCGTACTATCCGCGCTGGCACGCCACGGACGCGAACGGCCCCTATCGGGTGAGTCCGAATCTGATGGTCGTGGTGCCGACCGCTAAGACGGTGTCGCTCAACTACACCACGACCCCGGCGTTGACGATTGGCAACGTCGTGAGTGATCTCACGGTGCTCGCGGGCCTGGCGACGATCTGGTTCGCTCTTCGGAGGCGTCGAAACCTGCCCCGGTAGTGTGAAGAGTCGTGGATACGAGCGTCATCTTTAAGGCCTACGACGTCCGCGGCGTCTACCCTGATCAGCTCGACGACGACGTGGCCCGGGCCATCGGTTCGGCCTTCGCGACCTTCGCCCGCTCGCCGCGTGTCGTGGTCGCGCGAGACATGCGCGCCTCGGGGGTGGCGCTCGCGGCGGCGTTCGCGCTCGGCGCGCGCGCCGTGGGCGTTGAGGTACTCGACCTCGAACTGGCCTCGACGGACTTTCTCTACTTCGCCTCGGGCTTCTTGGACGCGCCGGCCGCGATGTTCACCGCGTCGCACAACCCGGCCCAGTTCAACGGCGTGAAGTTCTGTCTCGCGGGTGCCAAACCCGTCAGTGGTGAGTCGGGACTCGCCGAGATCGAGGCGTTGACCAACGAGTACTACGACGCCCCCGCCACCGGCGATCTCGCGCCCTACAGCACGCTCGACCTCACCAATGAGTGGGTGACCCACGTGCACACCTTCGCCGACGTGGGCGCGTTTCGCCCCCTCAAGATCGTCGCCGACACCGCCAACGGCATGGGCGGCTTCGTCGCGCCGCTGGTTTTCGCCGGCCTGCCCTTCGAGGTAGAGATCCTCTACCCCGAACTCGACGGCACGTTTCCCAACCACCCGGCCGATCCGCTCAACCCCGAGAACCTCAAGGACCTCCAGCGACGAGTACTCGAGACCCGCGCCGATCTCGGCCTCGCCTTTGACGGCGACGCGGACCGCGTCTTTCTCATCGACGAACTGGCCCAGCCGGTGAGTGGTTCCGCGACGACGGCCATGGTCGCTACGGCGATGCTGCGACGTCATCCCGGCGCGACCGTTCTCTACAACTTGATCTGCTCAAAGGCGGTCCCCGAGGTCATCACCGAAGAGGGCGGCGTGGCGCTCAAGACGCGCGTGGGGCACAGCTACATCAAACAGGTCATGGCCGAGAGCGGCGCCGTCTTTGGGGGAGAGCACTCGGGTCACTACTACTACCGCGACAACTACCGCGCGGATTCGGGGATCATCACGGCCTTTGTCGTGCTGGCGTTGATGAGCGAATCATCGAAACCGCTCTCGGAACTGGTGAGGCCCTTTCTTCGCTACTTCGACTCCGGGGAGATCAATACCGAGGTGGCGAGCCCCGCCGACACGGTGGCGCGCGTCGCTAAGTCCCTCGAGGGCGGCGGGGTCCGCGTCGACTTGCTCGACGGCCTGACGGCCGACTACGGGACGTGGTGGTTCAACCTCCGCCCCTCCAACACCGAAGCGTTGCTACGTTTGAACGTGGAGGCGCCCGACGAGGCCTCGTTGCGTGCGCACGTGCACGACGTGCTGACCCTAATCAAGGAGAACGACTGATGGCCCTGGACGCGTTTCTGCTGGACCTGTTAGAGGACCCCGTCGACCACGGGACGTTGCTGTACGTCCCGTCGAAGAACGTGTTGTTCAACCCCCGACGTCGCGTCGCCTACGAGGTGCGCGATTCGATTCCGGTGATGCTGCCCGACGAGACGCGACCGGTGAGTGAGGACGAGGAGCGATCGTTCCACGACGACCCGGACGCGCGCTTCACGGGCGTGAAGTAGCGCCCTACCTAGTTCAAACGCTCGACGATCATGGCCATGCCTTGGCCGCCGCCCACGCACATCGATTCCAAGCCAAAGCGCTTGCTGGAGTCTTCGAGCGAGTTGAGCAACGTGGTCATGATGCGCGCGCCGGTCATGCCAAAGGGGTGACCGAGGGCGATCGCGCCGCCACGGATATTGAGTTTGTCGAGCTTGATGCCCAGGTGTTTGGCGCTCGGCAGGACCTGGGCGGCGAAGGCCTCGTTGATCTCGACCAGGTCGATGTCGTCAATGGTCATGTTCGCGCGACGAAGGGCCTGTCGGCACGCTTCAATGGGCCCGAGCCCCATGATCTCGGGGTTCAGTCCGCTGACCCCGCTGGCCACGACGCGCGCCAGGGGCTTGATGCCGAGCTCCTTGGCTCGGGTGTCGCTCATCACAATGACCCCCGCGGCGCCGTCGTTCAACGGACAGGCGTTGCCGGCGGTGACGGTGCCCCCTTGGCGAAAGACCGGTTGAAGGCTCGCGAGCTTTTCGAGCGTCGTGCCGGCGCGCGGGCCATCGTCCTTGGCCACGACCGTGCCGTCGGCCAACGTGACGGGCGTGATCTCGCGCTCGAAGAAGCCGTTCTCTTGGTGCGCGACGGCGAGCTCTTGAGAGCGCAGCGCGAACTCGTCCATCTCGTGGCGCGAGACCTTCTCGAACTCGGCCACGTTCTCGGCCGTCTGGCCCATCGCGATGTAGATGTCGGGCAGCCCCTGGGGCGGCGTCCAGGGGTCGGTGACCTTCTCGGAACGTTCTTTGGTGCGCTCGATCGCCTCGGCGAAGAGGGGGTTGCGCGCAGCGCCCGAGTCACTCGCGCCGCTGGCGAAGCGCGACACCGTCTCCACGCCCGCGGAGATAAAGACGTCACCTTCGCCGGCTCGAATGGCGTGGGCGGCCATGCGGATGGTCTGTAAGGAAGAAGAGCAGTAACGATTCACGGTGGTGCCGGGTACGTCGTCGAGCCCGGCGAGCACCGCCACCACCCGCGCCAGGTTAAAGCCCGCTTCGCCGGCTGGTGAGCCGCAGCCCACCATGAGGTCCTCCACGCTATGGGGATCGAGTTCGGGCACCTTTTCTAGAAGGGCGCGCACGATGAGTACGGTGAGGTCGTCGGGACGCATGTCGACGAGCGAACCCTTAAAGGCGCGCCCGATCGGGGTGCGCGCGGTGGCGACGATGACGGCTTCGGGCATGGATTCCTCCTCGAGTTACCAAAACGTAACTCTGGCGAGCCTAGTGACTCGCCGGCTGCGCGACCTAGGTCGTCTCGAGCGGCCCGGCGTCGGCGAAGCCCTGACGCACGCCCGTGCCCGCGCGGCGCGCGAGCTGGTCGGGCTCGAAGAGCATCCAGTAGGCGTTGCGCGCGTGACTGCGTGAGCGGTGATCAAAGACCCCGGCCAAGACTTGGGCGTCGTCCGACTCGTCTTCGTGCACAAAGACTTCGAGGATCGGCGTGGAGGTCATGAGCTGGGCCTGCATGATCCCCAGTGAGGCCTCGTGCGCGCACTGCTTGTCGATGGCGGCGGCCCCGGGCATGCCGAGCACGACCACGATCTTGGCGCCGTCGCGTTCGATCATCCTTTTCGCGGCGACCGCGAGGTCCTTGAAACCGGGCACGGTCTCGCTTTGGACCTCGAACGTGGCGCCGTAGCCCGGACACTGGGCGAGTTCGCTGCGCGCGGCGCGGCCCATGTCGTAGCGAGCGAACATGGTGTCGATCACCCCGATCGTCACCTTCGCAGGCGATTTTTTCTTCTTGGCCACGTGACTCCCATCCGTCCATCCAGTGTAGAGAGTGTGACCTCGCACGCCTTCGAAGAAGAAAGGCCAGTGGCCTAGAGTGTCCCCGAGAGAGAGGTGGGCCATGGCCTGGGACTTTTCAACCGACGACGAGTTTGAAGAGCAGTTGGTGTGGATGCGCGGCTTCGTCCGTGACGAGATCATGCCCCTCGAGACGTTGCGTCTCAACTACGACCAGATCGTGACGGTGATCAAGCCCCTGCAAGACCAAGTGAGAGCCCGGGGCCTGTGGGCGGCGCACTTGCCCAGTGAACTCGGCGGCATGGGCTTTGGTCAGGTGAAGCTGGGCCTCATGCACGAAGTCCTCGGTCAGTGCATGTACGCCCCCGTCGTCTTTGGCAACAACGCGCCCGACAGCGGCAACGCCGAGTTGCTGGCGGCCGGCATGGAGATGACCGGTCGCGAGGACATTCGAGAGCGCTGGCTGTCTCCGCTCCTCAGCGGTTCGATTCGCTCAGGCTTTTCGATGACCGAACCCGACACGGCCGGCAGTGACCCGCGGCTTCTCAAGACCCGCGCGCGCAAGGACGGCGACGAGTGGGTCATCACCGGGCGCAAGTGGTATACCTCCAATGGTTCGGTGGCCGACATCTTGATCGTGATGGCCGTCACCAATCCCGACGTGCACCCCTACCAGGGTTCGTCGATGTTCGTCGTGCCCGTGACGACGCCCGGTCTCACGATTCTGCGCGACGTGGGTTCGATGGACGACCCCGACGTCGTCTACGGACGCTTCGGCAACCACGCCGAGATTCTCTACGAGGACGTGCGCGTGCCCAGCGACCACCTGATCGGTCCCGAGGGTTCGGGCTTCCTGCTCGCCCAGACCCGGCTCGGGCCGGGCCGGATCCATCACTGCATGCGCTGGCTCGGTCAGTCCCAGCGCGCCTTTGACATGATGTGCGAACGGTCCCTCTCTCGCTACACCCACGGGTCGCTCCTCGCCGAGAAGCAGACCGTCCTCAACTGGATCGCCGACTCCAAGGCCGAGATGCACGCGGCGCGCCTGATGACCTTGCACGCGGCCTGGAAGATGGATCAGGTGGGCGCCTCGGCGTCGCGTGACGAGATCGCCATGATCAAGTTCTACGGCGCCAACGTCTTGCACAACGTCATCGACCGCGCGATCCAGACCTACGGCTCACTCGGCTACTCCTCCGATATGCCCTTAGAGGCGATGTACCGCGCGGCGCGTGCCGCGCGTATTTACGACGGTCCCGACGAGGTGCACCGCCAGACGGTGGCGAGGCACGCCCTGCGCGACTACCACGCCAGCGAGATACCCACCGACCACATCCCCACCCGCACACTCGCGGCCAAAAAGAAGTTCGCCGACGTCTTAGAGTTCTTGGAGGCCGAGTCGGTCTAACGCGGCGCGAGACCCTCGATCGCCTTTTGGAGATCGAGTCCGAAGGGCACGATCGCCAGCGAAGGGATGGCCACGCCGGCCTCGACGTAGCGCGACACGTGCTCGCGGCATTCGTCGTAGGAGCCGTGAATCACCAGTTCGTCCACCACCGCGTCAGGGATGACCTCGTTGGCAAGTTTTCGATCGCCCGCGGCCCAGGCCTCCCACATCGGGGCTAAGGCGTCGCCGCGACCGAGCCACTTATGAAACTCCGCGTACACCGTCACCGTCAGGTACGACGAGATCATGCGTCGCGCGATGAAGCGCGCGGTGTCGGTGTCCTCGGTGGGGATGACGAAGAGCCGCGCGGCGATGGTCTTGCCCTCGCCGATCTCGGCGCGACATTGGGCGACGTCGCTGGCGGCGAGCCAGTTGAGGATCGCGCCGTCGGCTTCGTTACCGGCGAGGCGCAACATGCCCGGGCGCAGTGCCCCCAAGAGGATCTCGGGCCGGTGCAGCACTGGGCGCGAGAGTTTAAAACCGTGCACCTCGAAGGTTTCAAAGACCTCGTCGATTTTCTCGCCATCGAGGGCGCGCTTGAGAAAGCGCAGCACGTCGCGGGTTCGTTGATACGGGCGTTCGTAGGCGATGCCGTTCCAGCGCTCCACCACGGGCTGGCTCGACGCGCCCAGGCCCATCGTGAAGCGCCCCTCGGCTACTTCAGCTAGGGCCGCCACGCTCATCGCCAGCAGGCCCGGGCCGCGAGTGAACACCGGGGTCACCGCGACGCCGAGATTGAGGCGCGGCTCGACCACCGCGGCCAGGGTGAGCGGCGTGAAGCCGTCGGCGCCGTCGACCTCGGCTGACCAGACGTCGGTGTAGCCCAGGTCGGCCAGGCGATGGAACCACTCACGGTGCTCGTTCAAGGTGACGCCCTCAAAGGGAATGGTGATTCCGTAACGAGAAGTCATGGCTTTAGTGTTCCAGATGTGGCGCGCCCTCGCTGATTCAGCCGAGGTAGTCGCCCTTATTCGGCGCCGGCACGTCCATGTCCCGGCGCTTGAGGTCTTCGACCCAACGATCAATGAGCGTCTCGAGCACGGTCACGCGTGCGTAGTGTTTGTCTTCGGCCGCGATGAGGTTCCAGCGCGCGTGGGGCTCGTCAGTGGCGCGCACCATGAACTTAAGGGCCTTTAGGTAGCCCTGACGGTGTGCGCGGTTCTCCCAGTCGTCGGGCGTGAGCTTCCAGTGCTTGAGTGGATCGTTCGCGCGGTCGTTGAAGCGACGCAGTTGCTCATCGTCTGAGATGTGCAGCCAGAACTTCACGAGGGTGACGCCGTCGTTGACGAGCATTCGCTCGAACTCCACGATCTCCTTGGCCGATTGACGCGCCGTCTCTTCGTTGATCTCGCTCTCGACCCGCTCCACCAGGAGCCGCCCGTACCAAGAACGGTCAAAGACCGTCATCTCGCCCCGGCCGGGCAGGGCCTCTTGGAAGCGCCAGAGAAAGTGATGGCGGAGCTCTTCGGCGGTGGGCGGGCCGATCGGCTTGACCTCTACGTGACGTGGGTCGAGGCTGGCGGTCAAGCGCCGGATCGCTCCGCCCTTGCCCGCTGCGTCAAAGCCCTCGAAGAGCACGAGCAGACCGGGTCCGACCACGTGGTGCTCGAGGAGTCCCGCGCTGAAGAGCCGCAGTTGGGTGAGGCGACGCTGGGCTTTGATCACGCGCTCGTCGGACTCTTCTTTACTGAGCGACTTCGTGAGGTCGATCTTGTCGACGCGACTCATCGGGCCGATCTGAGAACGACGGGACATTTCATAGGTACTTCCTCCTAGGCCAAAGTACCCCACCTTCGCTCACGCGGGTCTCGTGCCTCACCCGGGCGCCAATGGGTACACCGTCTTGGTGGGCAACGAGGGTGAGAGTTAGAACTCTGGCGTGCGGCGACGCCTCGAGGCGAAGGGTAAGCGCTCGTTGACGAACGATCCGATGAGAAAGAGCCCCCCGAAGAAGGCGAGCAGTAGGGCGTAGCGCTCGTGCGTCGGATAAAAGCTGTAACGAACCGTCGAGAAACCTTTGGGCAGCGTGACCTGTTGGTAGACCCCATCGATCGTGGTGATCGGGGCGGACGTGCCATTGACGGTGGCCTTCCAGCCGGTCATCGAGAGCTCGGTGCGCAGCAACGTCGCGCCGGGCTTGGCGCAGTCCACCGTGGCGACGTTGTCGTTGGTACTCGTCACCGCGCACGACGGCGACGAGGTCGAAAAGAACGAGCGCGTGTGGGGGAGCAGGTAGATCGTCGCCAACGAGTCCCTAAAGACCTGCGTTACGCCGAGCTGGGTAAGCGCGGGCAACAAGACCACGGAACTGGGCACTAAGAGGTACCGTACCGAGGCGTTCTCGTACGCCTGAAAGTGCGCGAGCAGCTCGTGCTCTTGGGCCTCGATGCCCACGATGCCGCCCTTGATGACGAACTGGTTGCCGGGGGTGAGACCGGGGTAGAGATCATGTTCGATGAAGTTCTCAAAGGTCTTGGGGAACGGCAGGTCGATGGCGCTCAGTGAGTTGATACCGAAGTCGGTGGCCCAGTTGGGATAGAGCACCGCGAAGTCCAAGAACCGTTCCTGGCCATCGTGGGCCTGGAGGTAGTGGATGGGCGCGTAGTCAACCGTGATCACCTTGGGCGACTGGGCGGTGGGCACGAAGAACAACACCAGCGACTCACCCACCAAGACAATCGCGATGAGTAGGGGCGTCACGCGAAGTTTGGCGAAACGGCCCAGGATGAGAAAGAGCGCCAGCGCGACAAAGGGCAACAGGCCCAGGCCAATGAACACGACGTGGGTCGTGTGGCTCATCACGACGCCGCGGTTGAGCGACCTCGCATCGTAGGCCAGCAACAACACCGCGAGCACCATGAAGATCGTCGACGTGGTAAAGAGTCGCTTGGACCTGGTACTGGTGACGAAGTCGTTGAGCCCGAGTACCGCCAAGACGACGACGGCCATCTCACAGCTCGGCATGACGTAGCGCGGAAAGGAGGTCGCGTTGACGAGGGGAATGAGGTTCCAGATCACGCGCGTGTGCAAGAAATTGAGCGCGCCGGCCAGTCCCGCGACGGTCCACAGCGCCAAGAAGATGCGCAGCGATCGCAGCCGAGGGCCAAAGAGGCCCACGAGGGCGAGCACGCACACGCTGGCCCCGAAGTACCCGCCGATCCCGCCCCAGGACGTGGCCACGTTGGGGTCGAAGAAAATGGTGCCGTAGACGTAGGGATCAAAGAACATGGCCAAGGACGCGGTCGGCAGATGTTCGATCCCGGAAACGGCGGCGGTGTGGCTGCCGATGAAGGCGACCTTTAAGAAATCCGCGAAGGGTACGAGCGCGGGTAGCGCCAGCACGACGCCAATGCCCCCGCCCAGGCCCAAGCGGCGAAGCGCGCGCAGGCGCTGTTCGCTCGGTAGTGAAAGGAGCCGCACGAGCGCCCACACGCCACAGAACAGCGCGTCGAAATAGGCGACTTCGGGAAAGCCCGCGTAGATCGACAGCGCCAGGGCAATCGCCGCGACGTACCAGCCTCGTTTGGAACTGCTCGAGGCGCTGTCAAAGATCATCTCGATGCCGAGCAGCAGCATTGGTAGGAAGGCGACGGGATTAAGGACCGAGTTCCCGAGCCAGGCGAAGGTGCCATTGAGGGCGAAGACCATGCCCCCGGCGGTGGCGATAAAAACGGGAAGCGAGAGGCGACGGGCCAGGAAGTAGGTGGAGATGCCCGCGATGGCCTCGAGGCTGACGTGAAACCACACCAGTCCCGAGGACAGCGCGAAGAGCAGAGTCAGGGGAAAGAGTGCCGCGGACTGCATCTCGCCGGCCAAGGGCTGACCGAGTCCTTGGTAGTAGTTCCACCACGGGAAGTGACCGTGGAGCAGGTCCACGGCCGCTTGGTGGCCGAGCGACTGGGTGATGAAACCTACGTTCGGGTCGATCGCGGGACGTCCACACTTGATCCGACACAGGGAGTGCGAAATGCCCGCCGTCCACGAGATCGGGTCGTTGTTCGCGAGTCGCAGCACGTACATCGCGTTGCCGGCCAAGACGAGCAGCACGATAAAGAGAATGGGAATGGTCGACGGGGGAAGTCGACGGTAGAAGGCGGTCAATCGGGCCCCAGTCGAATTCACCTTCTTAGGCTACAAGGGTGACTTGGCGTTTCGGGGACTGGTACTCAGCGCAAAAAGTAGAAGAACTTCTCGCCCAAGAGCAGCAGTGAGTCGGGGAAGTAGGGATCGCGGAACGAGCCAAAGATGTCCCAGCGGCGAATGAATCGGTTGCGGTCCTCGAGCGGGTCGAGGTTGCCGCGCGACGATCCGACGTGGTGCAAGAGCTCCACGAAAGGGGTGTACACGACCAGGCGGTCCTCCATTTGGCTGCGTAGACAGATGTCCACGTCGTTCATGACTACCCTTAGTTGTTCGTCCATACCTCCGAGCGACTGCCAGAACTCGCGTTCCACCATCTGCACCGCGCCGGTCACCGCCGCGACGTTTCGGATCGCGCGCGAGTAGGAGTCGACGTGGGGGTAGTTCGAGTCGGTGCGCAGGTGCTGGGGATAGGGCGCAATGACGATGCCCTCGTGTTCGCGTCGCCCGTCGGGGTCTAACAGACACGCCCCCACGATGCCTACGTCGGGCAGGACCGCTAAGGCGAGCATCTGTTCGAGCCAGTCAGGCGTGACGAGGACGGTGTCGTTGTTGAGCGTCACGATGTAGTCCGCGCTCGAATGGCTGACCCCTCGATTGACGATTGCTGCATAGTTAAAGGGTCCCGGACAGGCCACGACGCGGTACTTCGTTGTAGCAAAGTAGTCGAGTGACGCGGGCTCGACGGAGTCGTTGTCCAACAGAATGATGTCGTAATTTTTATACGTCGACTTCTCCTCGATGGAGGCGAGGCACCGACGAACGAGGTCGACGCGGTCTCGGGTGGGAATGATGATGTCGATTGACGGTGCGGGTGAGGGCGCCTCGAGCGACCAACGAACGAGGCCGGGAAGTTCGCCCGGCGTTACGGTGCCTCGCCACCCCCGTCGATCAAGTGCGGTCTGCACGACGCGAACCGTGTCGTCGCTCACACGATTGGCGTCAAAGAAACTCGCGGGGCGACCGGCGGGTAGCACGTGCGCCACGTGGCGAAAGCGGGCGTTCGCCTCGCTCAGTCGTAGGTAGGCGTCGTGTTCGTAGGCCCAGCCGGCCCGGGGATCAAAGCCGCCCATGCGATAGAGCGTCTCGACTCGAAGTAGAGCGGGACGACCGACGACGTTGTAGCTAAGCAACGTGTGGGGTCCAACGGCTGGACTCTTTAAAATTGGCGCGAATTCGTTGGTCCCGGACTCGTCGGCGAAGACGACGTCATCGTGGTGCGTCGCGTGAGCGAGCAGAGTGGCCACGGCGTAGCGGCGACTTTCGTCGCTGCTCGAAGCGTCAACCAGAAAGAGCCACTCGGCGGATGTTTCATTGAGCTTGTCATTGAGAGTCTTGATGAGATCTTCGGGTGACGAAGTGTTCTCGCCTAATTCAACGATGCTGACGTCACTGAGGTTGACGTCCACGGCGGCGAACTCGAGGGAGTAATCGATGGAGCGAGGACGATAGTTGACGGGAAAGATCGCAGCTGCCTTGGCGGCGCTGACTCGAGTGACCCTGCGGGCCTCTATCTTTCTTAGGCTGCGTATCACCTTCAGGACGGGGCGAAAGAAGAATCGAGCCACTCGGTAGCGGCGAGTGTCTTCGCCGAGTATGCGGCCCGCGGCGCGTTGGAAGCGCGTGCCCGACATCAAGCGAATCTGACGATGAAACTCAATCCATCGATGCTTGATCTCTTTGGCGGTAATCGGCGGCGTCGCCTCGTCATCAAATCGTTGGAGGAGTGCCAAGATCTCT
>DATLTW010000025.1:0-36796 GCA_035533495.1 Acidimicrobiales bacterium
AGCGGCACGGTCTTGATGTGCGACGCGGCGGCCTCGACGGCGTAGAAGAAGCCGGCGTCGAGTTGGCCGGCCTGTAACTCGCCCACCAGGGCTGTCTCTTCAAAGATGTTCGACGTCGAGGTCGCCCGCGCCGCGAGGGCCGGCACGTCGTAGCTGAGCGCCACGCCGGTTAGCGCGTCGACCGCGAGCACGCCCTTGGGATCGGTCGCGGGGTCCGTTCGACCGAGCAAGAAGCCCGATCGGTCCACCACGTGGTACCACGGCTGGGTCTTCAGCGCCTTGGCGAACCTCGAGGCGGGGTTGTAGCCGAGCACGAGACGTGACGTGGCGAACTCGTCGTACGTCGCGACCCAACCACCGTTGGCGGCGCCTTGGATCGAGGCGTCGGCACTGGGCGAGGCGCTGATGAAAACGTCGCCCACCACAGTGCCTCCGGAGATCTCGCTCGCCAATGCCGACGATCCAGCGGAGATCCCGCTCACGGTGTAGCCCGTGGCCCGGTGAAAGGCGGGAGCGAGCTGTTGTTGCATGAGATCGAGGAACGATCCGGCGTAAAGCACGTTGACGGTGCCGGAATGTTTTTTCGAGGTCGCCGCGAAAGAACGAGCAGTTCCCACCAACGTGGCGAACGTGGCCATCACGAGGAGGACGGACGCAGCTACGATCATTGAGCGGCGCGCGCGCGACGCCACGGCGATGGCGGAGGGCGTTTCAAGGGCTGCGAATGAAGATGTCATCGGGACTCCTGGTCTAATTTTGCGGTAGTAATGGGACAAGTAACTGACATTTGCTGTATTCTACGTCGTTTTATGCTGTAGTTACGTCGGGACGGGGTTCGCGGTTGGAGGTGGAGTGCGACTGGCGGCGCCAAAGTCGTCTCAAACTAGGGTGGGGAGCGTGAATTTGGCGTCGCAACGCGATTGGGTGTTCGTCTCCTCGTCCCCCCTCTCGGTGGACGAACTTTTTAAATGGGCCACGCGTCCAAACTGTGGCGCGGTCGTCACGTTCTGTGGAACCGTGCGCAATACCTCTACTACCGGCCACGACATCACCTCGTTGGCGTACGAGACTGACGTCGAACTCGCCGAGGCTCGCCTCGAGGAGATCGTTGGCGAGGCGAGATCGCGCTGGGCTGAACTGGGCGCGGTCGCGGTGCATCATCGAATTGGCACCGTGGAACTGGGCGAGACCACCGTGGTGGTGGCGGTCTCCTCACCGCATCGCCACGAGGCCTTCGAGGCGGCCAAGTACCTCATCGACACCGTGAAGACCTCCGTGCCCATGTGGAAGCGAGAAGTATGGGAGGGCGGGTCGGCGTGGAGCGAGGAAGCGCACGACATCGTGCGTGTTCAAAAACAGTGATCGTCGAAGCACCGACGTTCGTCAGTAAGGCACGTCGGTGATTGCCTTAGATGAGGCGAAGCGTTTCGTGCTCGAGTCCCTCGCGACACCTTCACCCGAGATGTTGTCGCTCGACGAGGTGCTCGGGTGCGTGGCCGGAGCCGAAGTGCTCGCGCGAGAGTTGGTCCCGGGCTTTTCGAACTCATCGATGGACGGCTTCGCGCTTCGATCTCTCGATACCGCCTCGGGGTCGGCCACCTTGCGGATAGTGGGCGCGGTCTACGCCGGTGACGGGAGCTCCCCGCACGTGGGGTCAGGCGAAGCGACGCGCATCATGACCGGCGCGCCGCTGCCCGAGGGCACGGACTGTGTCTGCATGAAGGAAGAGGCGACGCTGGACCCCTCGGGTGAGACGGTGCGGATCGGACGGACGTTTTCCGCGGGGGAGTTTGTCCGCTTTCCTGGGGACGACGTAAAAATCGGACAGGTGCTCGTGGTGGCGGGCGACGAGTTGAGCCCGGCCAAGCTCGGCGTGCTGGCCGGTCAGGGCATTGCGTCACTGTGGGCTTACCGGCGACTCCGCGTCGGGGTGCTTTCGACGGGCAACGAACTTGCTCGCTCCCTCGGACCACTCGACGCGGGACAGATTCGCGACGTCAATCGACCCCTGTTGCTGGCCCTCGTCAGGGAGTCGGGTTGTGTGCCCGTGGACCTAGGGATCGTGCACGACGACTACGCGTCGATCAAACAGCGACTGAGTGACGGCGTGGACGACTGCGACGTGGTCGTCTCTACGGGCGGAGTGAGCGTGGGGGACCTCGATCACGTGAAGACGGTCATTGGCGAGCTCGGTAGTGAGAGCGCTCGATCGATGCAGGTGGCCATCAAGCCGGGCAAGCCATTCGCCTTCGGGGTCGTCGGTGCGCGGCGCGTGCCGGTGTTCGGCCTGCCCGGCAATCCGGTGTCGACGCGGGTCAGTTTCGAACTATTTGTGCGCCCCTCGCTTCGCCGGCTCGCTGGCCATCGCGTCCTCGAGCGCCCGACAATGAACATGGTGCTCGACTCGGCGCTCCCTCGAAAGAAGGATGGCAAGCTCCATCTCGTGCACGTCGTCGCGCGGGTGCACGACGACGGCCTCGTGCACGCCGAGCGGGCCATTCGACACGGCTCGCACCTCTTGAGTGCGGTCGCCGAAGCCAACGCCCTAGCGATCGTGCCCGAAGGCGACGGTCTCGCGGCGGGCGACGTGGTGCGCGCCTTGATCCTCAACGCCGATCAGTTAAGCGCCAGTTCGACGTGACCCGCGTTCTGCTTCTGGGCCCTGCCCGCGAAGCCGCCGGCGCGGTGCGTGACGAGTTCGACGGCGACACGGTCGGAGCGGTGCTGCAAAACGCGGTGACTCGTTACGGCGCGGACTTCGAACGGGTGCTGTCGGTCAGTCAGATCTGGGTGAATGGCAACGGGGCCGAGTTGGGCGATCCGGTTGGACCCTACGACGAGATCGCGGTTTTGCCACCGATCTCGGGCGGATGATGGTGGCCCACCTCTCCGTGCAGCGTGCCCAGGGCGTGGTCCAACAGATCGAGTATTGACTCGAGGCACTCCAGCGCCCCGGTCGGTGAACCGGGTGTGTTCACGATCAACGTCTGGCCGGCGGTGCCCGAGCGTCCTCGGGAGAGCGGTCCGAGGGGGTGGGTGGCGCGCATGACCTCGCCAAAGCCCGGGGCCTCTCGATCGAGCACTTGCAAGGTCGCCTCGGGAGTTAGATCACGGGCGGAGAATCCCGTGCCGCCGGTCGTGATGACCAGACCCGCGAAATCGCGAGACAGCTCTCGCAGCGCCGACGCGACCGAGTCGATCCCGTCGGGCACGACACGCCGCTCCACGACTTGGTAGCCAGCCTCTTCGAGCCGCGCGGCGAGCATGGGACCGGACTCATCCGCCTGCTCCCTCGCGGCGACCGAGTCCGAGACGGTCAGAATCTTGGCAGCCAGGGTCACGACCGTAGCGTAGAGGCTGCGGTGCGAGTTGACTCAAAATCTGGCTCTTCGGATTTCAGGAGGGTTTGCGCGATAGTTACTCCTCAATGCCAGACCGCCCGAGACACGCCTCCTCGATCCGGCGTTCGGGGCGAACGTGAACGATCTCTCCATGTCCCAGTCTCACGTTTCAATGCATCGACGGGTGCTTAGTGGGGCGGGACGCGTCAACTGGCTCGCGGAGGGGCGTCGCTAGCTGTTTCGCTTGGGACCCGCGCGCCTTGGCCCGATGCACGAGTGGTTGACCAAGTACGAGCGGGCGTGGAATGATCGACTGGATCAGTTGGATGACTACGTCAAAGAGTTACAACAACCAGGAGAGCAACAGTGACATCGAATCGACATGGGTCGCAAATCATCGAATTCCCGAACGATCTCGAGATTGTTATGACCCGAGAGTTCGACGCGCCGATCGAACTCGTCTTCGATATACATACGAAGCCCGAGCATGTGAGGAGAACCATCGCCCCATTTGGCGAGGAGGTGACGGAGTGCTCGATCGACCTGCGCGTGGGAGGGAACTACCACTTCGTCTTCGTGACCGACGACGGAACCGAGTGCTCGTTTCGGGGAACATTCTTGGAGGTCGACCCGCCGACCCGTACAGTCCAGACCTGGGTGTTCGACGGGTGGCCCGGTGTGGAGGCCGTCGAGTCAATGGATTTGCAAGAAGCTAATGGAGTAACGAAGATGACGTATGGTCTGGCGTTCCGCGACAAGGCTGGTCGTGATCACATGACCAAGTTCGATGGCCACGAAGCCAACTTCGACCATGAGGAGGATCTTTTGAGATCGCTGCTTGATCCAAAGGGAACTGTTTCTCGGTAACTGCGTTTCGAGCCAGTCCTGAACAGCTCGTCCACGCAGGAGAGCCACCGGGTGATTTTCGGTTCGTCCAGGGCGTTCGGTCCCGGCGGGTGCGGGACAAATCGTGACATTCGAGCCTCTAAGGTGCTTCTATGAGCACCCCAATTCCCCCCTCGAGCCTCCCGACAACTCTGGGCAACCTGCGCGCGTCGGGCTACGAGTCACGGTCCGTTCGTGAAGAGATCCGCCGCAACCTCGAGCGGCGCCTAGCCGAGGGGATCCCCCTCACGTCGTCGGTCTTGGGTTTCGAGGACACCGTGTTGCCCCAACTCGAGACGGCCCTGCTGGCGGGCCACGACATCATCTTGCTGGGCGAGCGCGGTCAGGCCAAGTCGCGGATCATTCGCTCGCTGGTGGAACTGCTCGACGAGTGGCTCCCGATCGTGGCCGGCTCGGACGTGCGCGATGATCCCTTTAACCCCATCTCGGCCTTCGCGATCGACCTCGTTCGCGCCCGTGGCGACAAGACGCCGGTCGCCTGGGTACACCGCAGTCGGCGCTTCGCTGAGAAGTTGGCCTCGCCCGATACATCCATGGCCGACCTCATCGGCGAGGTGGATCCCATCAAAGTGGCCGGCGGGCTCTACCTCGACGACCCCAAGGCGCTCAGCTACGGCCTCGTGCCCAAGTCCAATCGGGGCATCTTTGCCATCAACGAGCTACCAGATCTGTCGGAGCGAATCCAAGTGGGACTACTCAACGTGCTCGAGGAGCGCGACGTGCAGATCCGAGGTCACCTGGTACGTCTTGAACTCGACGTGATGGTGGTGGCCACGGCCAACCCCGAGGACTACACCAACCGGGGCCGGCTGATCACACCGCTGAAGGACCGTTTTGGCTCACAGATCCGCACCCACTACCCCTTTGAAGTCACCACGGAGATCGCCATCATGCACCAAGAGGCGAAACTGCCCACGTCGCCGGTGCCGATCAAGGTGCCCTGGTTCATTGACGACATCGTCGCGCGCGTGAGCCACGTTGCGCGGCGTAGCCACGTCATCAGCCAGAGCTCGGGGGTCTCGGTGCGTCTCTCGATCGCGAACTACGAAACGGTGGTGGCCAACGCGCTGCGTCGCACGTTGCGCACCCACGACGACCGGGTCGTGCCGCGCGTGAGCGACCTGAGCGCGATGGTCCAATCCACCCAGGGCAAGATCGAGTTCGACACGATGGAAGACGCCGACACCGATCAGGTCATCGCGGCGTTGGTCTCGCTCGCCGTTCGCCAATGTTTCAGCGAACACGTCCTGCTAGAGGAGGCGCCCGAGATCGTCGAGGCCTTCAACGCCGAAGTCATCGTGCACACCGGGGACGATCTGCCCGACGGGGACTACCTGGTGGTGCTGAGCGCGATGCCCGCGCTTGAAATACCAGTCGAGCGCGTCGCCGGACCGGGCGCGAGCGACGGCGAGAAGGCCGCGGCCGTTGAGTTCATCCTCGAAGGCCTCTACCTCACCAAGCGTCTGGCGAAGGACGCCTCAGGGGCCCGGGCGCTCTATCGCTCGAGGAACCGTTAGTGCCCGTTCGCTACGGGTTCCGTCGCTTTGGCGAGGGTGACGACTTCGACGATCTCGACGTCGAAGAGATGCTGGCGATGTTGGCCGACGATTTCATGGAGAATGGCGACCTCGAAGAAGCGATGGACCGACTGTTGCGTGAGGGATTCACCACCGAAGGCGGGGAGCGTGTCGAAGGGCTTCGCGAGATCTTGGCCCGCACGCGCCAGAAGCGCCGCGAACTCGAACAACAGGCCGACCCCGACGGGGAGATGCAGCGCTACCGCGAGTGGCTCGAAGACATTGAAGCGATCGAGTCGAAGGAACTCGAGGAGTTGTTGGGCGAGGCCGAGGCCTCGGACGACCAGCGCCGCCAAGGGGTGACGCGCGATCTGGTCGATCAGAAAAAGATGCAACGCGATCTCATGAGCGACCGGCTCGGGGATCGACTCGGTGAGTACCGCGACTACGAGTTCGTCTCTTCGAAGGCCCGTGAGGAGTTCGAAGAGCTGTTGAGTGAACTCGAGCGCGACGTGCTGGACACCTACTTCGAGACGAACAAGGAGTTCATGGGCCGCCCGGACCCTGAAGAGCTCGCGCGCATGCGCGACATGATGGACGCCCTCTCAACGATGATCGAACAGGATCGCCGGGGCGAGGAACTCGATCCCACCTTCGACTCGTTCATGGAGAAGTTCGGCGACTATTTTCCCGGCGCCGAGAACCTCGAGGACGTGATTCGCGCGATGGCCGAACGCGCCGCTGCCGCCGAAGCGATGTTCAACTCACTCTCGTTCGAACAACAGGGCGAACTGCGCGCGCTGTTCGATCAGATGATGCAGAACATGGAGTTAAACTTCTCCTTAAATCGACTGGTCTCCAATCTGCGCCAGGCCGCGCCCGACCTCGACTGGAGCCGGGCGCATCGGATGCGCGGGCAAGAGGGCTCGTCCTTCGCCCGGGCCGCTTCGGTCGCCGAGCAGTTGGGCCAGCTCAAGGGCCTCGAGGAGTTTCTCGGTCAGAGTCACGCGGCCCAGGGCCTGCCCGAAGTGGACGTGGAGGCCATTCGACGCAACCTCGGTGACGACGCCGCGCGCCACGTCCAACGTCTCCAAAAGGCCCTCCAGGGGCTGAAGGACCAGGGCTTCATCGATCGCCAGGGCAGTCGACTCCAGCTGAGCGCGAAGGGGATACGAAAGATCGGCCAACTCGCGCTGAAGGACATCTTCCAAAAGCTTCGTGACTCGCCCCCGATGGGCGGACACCGGGTGGCGGCCTTGGCGCGTGGCGGCGATCGCGAAGAGACTTCGAAGCCCTGGGAGCCGGGTGAGGCCTTCTCGTTGCATCTGCCCAAGACGCTGCGCAACGCGCTGTTACGCCAGGGTCCGGGCACGCCGATCCGTCTGCACCCCGATGACTTCGAGGTCGAAGAGTACGAGGCCACGCGCCGCTCGGCGACCGTGATCGCCATCGATCTCTCACTCTCGATGGCCATGCGCGGCAACCTGGTGCCGGCCAAGAAGATGGTGCTCGCGCTCACCCAACTGATCCGCAGCCAGTTCCCGCGTGACTTCGTGGCCGTGGTGGGATTTGGCGAGCGGGCCCAGGAGTTAAAGATCGACGACGTGCCGTCGCTCACGATCGATTACAACTACGGCACGAACCTCCAACACGCCCTGGCGCTCAGCCGCCATCTGCTGCGCAATGAACGCGGCGAGCGCCAGGTGATCGTGGTGACCGACGGCGAACCGACGGCGCATCTGACGGCGTCGGGCGAGCCGTTCTTCGCCTGGCCGCCGGTGCGCGAGACGCTCGATAAGACGATGGCCGAGGTGTTGCGCTGTACCAACGCGGGCGTGACGATCAACACCTTCGCCCTGGACATCGAGCGCAGCCAGTTCCCCTTCGTGGAGCAGATCGCCCGGGTCAACGGGGGACGGCTGTTCTACACCGACGTGGCCGACCTCGGGGTGTACGCCCTCGACGATTTCGTGAAACACCGCCGGGCGAGCTAGGTTAAACAACGCTTAATCAGGTAGTTCGAAAATTCCATTTGCATTTTTCCCCAAACCCCGCAACAATGACACCGTTGTAATTACAACGGTGGCAGTCGCCGTTGAGGGGGAGGATCACCAGGTGGAAATCGTCGAACTCTTAAGCGGCATGGAAGATCGAGGCTGGCAGACGCGCGCGAACTGCATGGGCGTGGACCCCGACCTCTTCTTTCCCGAGCGCGGCGCGTCGACGCGCGAGGCCAAAGAGGTCTGTCGAGGCTGTGTGGTGCGCGAGGACTGCCTGGAGTACGCCCTCGACAACGGCGAGAAGTTCGGCATCTGGGGCGGGATGAGTGAGCGCGAGCGGCGTCGACTGCGCCGGGCCCGCGCCATTGAGCGGCGCTCCCAGGTCGGCTAGAGAGCTACGCAAGGCGAGTTTCGATGGTGCTGTCGAGGCTCAGTCCCAGTTGTGCCCAGCGCGCGGGGTCCGTTTGGCTCACCACCGCTTCGGGGGCCAGTCCCACCAGTTCACAACGCTCGATCTCGCCCCCGGTGAGTAAACCCTTCACCTGGTCGTAGAGCTGCGCCGGACCGAGGTTGTAGGGCTCGATCAGGTTGCAGCTGATCTGGACGAACTCTTTGATCGGAAAGGCCAGCGCGCGCACGTCGCGAGAACGCACGGCCTTGGCCACGCGCTTGCCCTCCTCGAGGGAGATGCCGCGCACCCAAATATTCCACGCCACCAGCACGCCCCGCGCGCCCACGGCGCTCGCGCCGAGCTCGGCGCTGGCGGTGGGCGGGCCAAAGTCGGGCGCCAGCTCTTTGAAGGCGTACTTGCGCACTTCGGGGAGCGTACGAATCGAGCCGTTTCGCAGCGCGCCGTAGAGAAAGACCGGTATCCCTAGCTCTTGGCCCATCCACGCCGCGGTCTCGTTGCGCAGCCCCAGGGCCTCGTTCGCTCGCCAGTCGTCGAGCGCGACGTAGGGAACCACGTCCACCACGCCCAGGCGCGGGTGCACGCCCCATTGGCCGCGAAGGTCGATTCGTGTCAACGCCGCTTCGATGAGGCCGTGCACGTCGTCGCGCAGCTCGTCGCGGCGATTGATCAGCGTGAAGACGCTACGCGCGTGCGTGGGGTCGGCGTGGCGGTCTCGAAGCGAGGTGCCAGCGGCCCGGCTGAGTTCATCGAGTACGTCGAGGCGCCATCCCTCGGAGATGTTGACGACGCACTCAAACAAGGTGTTGCTTAGTTGACGTCGCGGTAGATCAGGCGCAAGCGACGGCGTTCGCGCAGCAATCGGCGCCGCTCGCGCTCGCTCTTGCCACCCCACACACCGTGATCGATGTGATTATCGAGCGCGTACACGAGGCACTTGCCCGCGACCGGGCACTCGGCGCAGATGCGCTGGGCGACGATGACGCCCATCCCGTCACGCGGAAAGAAGGTCTCGGGTGAGTATTCGCGACACAGTCCATCGGCCATCCACTCTGTACCCATAACCACCTCCTCCCCCACTTCTACTCTCACAGTAGCGACTTCGTCGGTCACTCTTCGTTACGTTTAATTAATGTCCGCTGCAACCGGTTCCCGCTTAGAACGGCCTTAGAAGGTAGTGGCCTAGTTCCCCATTACGAGCCTTCCCAGGTGTCTCAGGCGGGTTCTACTTTTCGAGTGTGGCCCAAGAGATACGGCGCTGTCGCACCTTTAAATGTCGCCTGCATCCGACAGCGCGTCAAGCCCAGGCCCTGCTTCGCCAGCTCGACTATCAGCGCGAGCTATACAACGCCGCCCTCGAGGAGCGCATCGGCGCCTGGAAGTGGGAGCGGCGCTCTGTCAGCTTCTTCGACCAATGTCGCACGCTCACGGGTCTCGTCGATGTGCGTCCCGAAGTGGTCGCGTCGGGCATTGTCCTCTGTCGCGGCACTCTGAAGCGTCTCGACCGCGCTTTCTCAAGTTTCTTCCGCCGCGTGAAGCGCGGTGAGACGCCCGGTTTTCCCCGGTTCAAGTCAGCCAGTCGTTTTGACTCTTTGCAGTGGGAAGACATGAGTGGCTGGAAAGTGAAGCCAGCAACCCGTCGGCTTTACCAGCTTGGCGTTGGTGAAGTCAAGACCAACTACCACCGCCCACTTCTCGGCACCCCAAAGGCCATCACCGTGAAGCGAGTGGGTGCTAAGTGGTGGGTGAGTGTGCGCTGTGTGGACGTGCCCGCCGAGCCGCTCCCGCCGTCAGGTCGTGAGATCGGGCTGGATCTCGGGGTCGCAAACCTCGTCGCCACGAGCGACGGAGAATTGATCGTCGGCGAGCATTTTGGCTCTCGAGCCCGAGCGCAACTGACGCTGACTCAACGGCAACTCTCAACCAAACAACGCGGATCAAACCGCCGGCGCCGCCAGGTCGAGGTGGTGGCGCGACTCAATCGAAAGGTCGCCAATCAACGTCGCAACGCCGCCCACCAGTTGAGTCGGCGACTCGTGAACGACTACGACCTCATCGTGCTGGAAGAACTCACCATCACCAACATGGTGCGCGCGCCAAGAGCGAGACCTAATCCTGAGGTGCCCGGTGTATTCCTGCCTAACGGCGCCAAAGCGAAGGCCGGTCTCAATCGTTCCATTCACGACGCGGGGTGGCCCTATTGTCACTACTTTCCTACAAGGCTGAAAGCGCCGGTCGGATCGTCGTGACGGTGAATCCCCGCCACACCAGTCAGACCTGTGGCGAGTGCGGCCACGTCGAAGCTGGCAACCGTGTCAACCAAGCGGTGTTTTGTTGTCTCGCCTGTGGGCATCGTGCCCACGCCGACGTCAACGCCGCACGTAACATCCTTCGGGCCGGTAGAGCCCGGCAGGCCTTGGCCTG
Source organism: Acidimicrobiales bacterium (assembly GCA_035533495.1). GTDB lineage: Bacteria > Actinomycetota > Acidimicrobiia > Acidimicrobiales > RAAP-2 > RAAP-2. The sequence goes on from DATLTW010000025.1 coordinate 10,598, forward strand.
CGTCGGTCGAATTTCGGCCACTACCCCTTAGAGATGTTCGCGGGCGCACCGGTAGAATGGCCAAAGCACATGCATTTCTAAGGAGTCTCGTGAGCCAGGTCCCGACAAGTGAAGTCACCGAGGTCGTCGATCCAGTCGGCCACGTCCAGGTCATCTACCTCGGCCCGGTGGCGCCGCACTGGGAGTGCCGCATGGTCTTTGGCGACGAAGAGCAGATCCAGGCCTTCGTGGACCGCGTCGACGCGCGCCTACGGTTCTTGCCGCCCCACGACCCGCAGTTTCGCCGCAACCGCGAGCGCGTCAATCGCGACGCCGAGCGCGAGAACTTGCTCGTGGAGTGGAACCTCGGCTACGACGAAGAGAGCTAGGCCAGCGGGGAGTTCGTCACCCGTTCGTACCAGGCGGCGGGGTCGTAGAGTTCGCTCGCGCTCGGCAGGCCGTCCACCCGAAGCAGGGCGCCAAAGACACTCAGTGAATGCTCGGCCGCCAGCGTGGCGACGAAGGCCGTCGCCGCGTCGTGGTGGGGCCCTTGGGTCGTGATGCCAAAGAGGGCCGCGGCCGCGTCCTCGCCGCGCGCGTCACTGCGCCGGTGGCGCGCGTAGGCCTCGACGAGTGCCGGGCGGGGCCCGAGCAGGGTTTCGGTGATCTCCTTGGCGGCGGCGCCAAAAAAGGCGAGCAGCACGCCGGTGGCGGCGTTGATGGCGCGGGTGGCGTCGCTCGCTTCGGGCACGGGAATGCCGTCGAGCAAAGAGGCGGGGTCGCTCATCATCTCGTTGATGTCGCCACTTTCCATCATGGTCTGGAGCCGCCCCATCAGGTCGCCCTGGACGGCTTTGGCCTCGTTGACGGTGTCGATGAGCTGCGCACGCAGCGCGTCACCGGTGCCCGGCTGGGTTAAGACCAGTGAGGCCACGAGCTCTTGGGCCAGTGCGAAAACGTAGACCTCGTCGCGCTCGAGGGACCACTCGCTGGCGAACGTCGCCAGGTTATTGACCACGAGCAGGCGCCGTTCGTCGACTCGGGGCAGTGGCAATACCGCGAGGCTCCAGGCCCGCGCCGAGAAGTGTCCCGCGACCGAGCCCATCTGAAAGCCGGTGAAGAGCGGTCCAATGGTCGAGGCGATCTGGGCCATGAGCTGATTGCCCGCCACGTCTAGGTCGTTGCTCGGCGGCGCCGACGTGCCGATCAGGGGCGTCATCAAGGGGCGCCACTGTTCGAGCGCCGCCGTGGTCAGCGTCGAGCGATTGGCGGCCACGATGGAGGGCTCGCGCGAGACGCCAAAGAGGGCGTCGACGTGTCGAGCGACGAGGGGAGCTAACTCTTCGAGTCGTTGGCGTTCAATGGGCTGGGGGTTGGGATCACCGTCGTCGCCTCGCGCGATGTTGAGCCCGAGTTGGGTGGCCGTGGTGTACCAGGCGTCGGGACCTTGTTGGTTCAACATCGAAAAGATGTCGCCGAACATGTCGCCAAAGGGATTGGTGCTCACGACACCAACTTAGAGGGACATCCGAGCGTCACGTTCGCGTGGTGCACGGTGGTCTTCCAGTCGAACGTGAGACGCGCCGCGGTGTAGGCCGGGGTTAAGTACAACGTCGACACCAACTGGTCCCAGGTATTGAGCTGCGCGCCGTCCCAGCCGGTAATGACGTCGCCGACGATGACGTTGGCGTGGGCGGCGGCGCTGTAGGGCACCACGTGGGTGACGAGTACGCCGCCCCCTTGTTCGTCCTTGCCCGTGATGCCCAGATCCGCGTGACAGCCGCGCCCGGAGGCGACCACCTCGGCGACCTGGGCGACGAAGCGCGCCGCGTACCACTGGTGGCGCGAGGAGAGTACGGCCACCACGTAGCCCTTCGCGTCGACGGCGATGGCGTCGATGTAGCTGCTCAGACTGGTGTCGGACTTGGTGGCGAGGTAGCGCACGACGCCCTGGGCGTTGTTCGAAGGATCACCCAGGGTCGTCATCGACCAGTCGTACTCGGGCGTCAAGGAGTTGGGCGAAAAGATGGGCGCCACCGCGATGACCGAGGTGCTCGAGGGCATGGGGTCGAGTTTCAACGCGGGCACAGGCGCGCTCAAGCGCACGATAGAAAAGCCCATCACGTTGTCGCGTCCTACGAGCGTGACGGGAAAGTCGCCGTTGCTCGAGGTCGATCCGCTGATGAGTGCGTTGATCGGGATGGCGGCAGTGGTGACGGCTAGGTCGTGGGGCAGCACGAGCGCCGCCACGTGAATGTTGTGACCGGGCAACGTTATCGAGAGTTCGACGGTATGGGCGGCAGCGACTCGGCTCGACGCCGGCAGCGCGCCCAGGGTCGTGGCCAAGTGTGCGGGCAAGTTGGCGTTGGGCGTGCCCGCACCGCGATTCACGATCAGCACCACGCCCCCCACGATCAAGAAGACGGCCATCAGGCTCGCGATCACGCGCGGACTCAGGGAACGGACCCGCACGCCGGTCGTGGTCGCGAGAGTTTCGAAGCTCGGCAACTCGCTCGGATGCACCCAGGGACGGCTCTCGACGGGCGGTCTCGCGCGACGACGAGGACGCCGCCATCTCGAAAATTCCCGTTCGACCATGGAGTAAAGGCTAGTAACGAAAGGGTTCTCTATTTCGTCGCCCTAACATCGCTAGTCATGGCTCTGGACGTCGCACTCGACATTGGAACATCGCGCACGCGTCTGGCGACGACGCAGCGTGGCGTGTTGTTCGACGAACCGACCATGGTGGCCATTGATACCAACTCCGGGATCGTCGTGGAAGTCGGACACGGCGCGCTCGAATTGGTCGGGCGTACGTCGAGACACGTGGTCGTGTTTCGACCCTTCGCCCAAGGCGCCACCGTTGACTTCGACGTCACCGCGCGACTCATCGCCGCGCTCTTCGAGCGCGCGGGCGTGTCAAAACTCAGCCGGGCTCGCGTGGTGATGAGCGTGCCGTCACTGGCGACCGCGATTGAACGCCGCGCCCTTCGTCAAGCGGCCATTCAAGCCGGCGCGCGCGAGGTGAGCTTGGTCGAGGCGCCCCTCGCCGCAGCGATCGGCCTGGGCCTGCCCGTCCAAGATCCCGTGGGTTCGGCCGTGACACTCCTCGGGGCGGGCGCGTCGGAAGCGGCCATTATCTCTTTGGGCGGTATCGTCACCGGCGGCGCGCGTCGGCTCGGCGGCAACGACGTCGACGCGGCCATCGCGACGTTGCTACGACTCAATTTGGGCGTTGTCGTCGCGCCAGCGACCGTCGAGATGCTCAAGTGCACGTTGGCGTCGGCCATGGGGCGAACGGCGGGCCTGGTAGAAGTCGTGTTGGCTCGAAGCGTTGATCGAGGCGAGATGGTGCAAGTCGAAGTGAGCGCCGAGTTGGTGAACACGGCTGTTCACGACGTGCTCAACTCGACGATTCGCATGATTCAAGAGTGCCTCGGGGACACGGCGCCGGACCTCTCCCAGGACGTCAGTGCGAGGGGCATGACCCTGGTCGGCGGCCACGCCAATTTGCGTGACTTCGATGAGTTAGTGGCGATCAGTTCCGGGGTTGAAGTCAACGTCGCGAGCCAGGCCGACCTGGTCGTCATTCACGGTCTGACGGCCTGTCTCGAGGAGATGGCTTCACTGCACGCGCTCTTTCGAAGCGCCGACCGCTAGCGCTCGGTATTGCGAAGCTGAGTCACGGCCGAGCGCACCTGCCAGTCCCGGTCGTCGCGCGCGAGATCGAGAGCCGCTTCGACATCGGGGCCTTCAAAGTTCGATAGGGCCACGATCGCGCGACGACGCACCGCCGGCTTGTCCGTCAGCGCGTGCATGATCGTTTTCCGAGCGCGGTCGTCACCGATCGCGCCCAGCGCGGCCACGGCGGACTCGCGACAGCGCGCGTCTTGGTGATTCGTGGCGACGGCGCACAACTCGACCACGGCGTTGACGCACAGATGTTCTCCCAAGGCGAAGGCGGCCGCCTCGATGACGAGATCGTCGCTTTCTTCGAGCATTCCCACGACGAGCGCGAGCAGCGAGTCGTCATCGATCGGCGCGTGAGCGAACTGCTGAAGGGCTTCGCGGCGGATCTCGACGTTCCCGTCCCCGAGCGCGCGGCGCCACAGATCTGCGTCCACGAATGATCGCCGTACGAGACCGCGCAGGGCCAACACCCGATGACGGACGCTCGAAGAATCGAAGTGCTCCATCAAGAGTGCGTGGCCGTTCTCGCCCACGGCGTAACTCGCGCGCAGGAGTTCATTCTCCAAGGGTTCCACTAGCGTTGCGTCATCACCTGGCACGAACCCATTCCACCACCAAAATCGAGCGGGCGACGTTTCTGGGTCGTGCTCGCGACCGTCGCCATCATCAGCGCACTCGTACTTGGACTTCAGTCGTGGAACATCTCGGAATACGCGCTCACTCCTGGCGACGCGACGCCGGTGGCGCCGCTGGTAAAGATCAACGGCGTGACCACGAATCCTCATCCGGACAAGATCATGCTCGCCGACGTCTACCTTCAGTCGCTGACGGCCTGGCAGTGGCTGACCATGCACTTTCAATCACACGTGCAGTTCGTTCCGGCCAGCGACCTCGTGAATCCAGGCATTCCCAGCGACGAACTCGGAGCGCAGGGTTTCCTCGAGATGCGTGACGCTAAGCAGGCCGCGGAGGTAACGGCCTATCGAGCGCTGGGATGGACCGTGCCCGTCACGCCCACGGGCGCGATCGTCAACGGCGTGGTGTCACCGTCGCCGGCCCGCTCGGCGGGCGTGCACGTCGGCGACGAGATCGTGGGTGTCAACGGCACGTCTGTGCGTTCGACGTGCCAACTCATTGGTGATATCCACGACCTCGTGCCGGGGACGAGCGTGCAACTCGAAATCAAGCGCGTGAAGATCTCCAACACCGGGACGTTGTCGTGGCGTGCGCCCAAGGCCATAGCGATGCGAACGGCCGACGTGCCAACAGGCGTCGGCGTGTCGGGTTGCACGGGATTGACGTCGCGCGCGCGATCGTGGCTGGGCGTGTCGGGCGAAGACGGGTTCAGCTATCGTCTGCCCGCACGCGTGAGCATCGATACCGCGGACATCGGCGGACCCTCGGCCGGACTGGCCATGACGTTGTCGCTCATCAACGTGCTCAGTGGCGGATCGCTGACGGGTCACCACGTCGTCGCGGCCACCGGCACCATCGACGTAAAGGGTGACGTGGGTGACGTCGGCGGCGTGGCGCAAAAGACCGTCGCGGTGCAACGCGCGGGCGCCTCCTATTTCATCGTGCCCCAAGTGGAGGTGTCCACCGCTCGTGCCGCGGCCTCATCGGGACTCAAAATCCTTGGCGTGACGACGCTTGCTCAAGCGCTACGCGACTTACGAAGTCTCGGCGGTGTAGCGCCCCAACCCCTCACCGCGCCCTCCTAAGCCCAGTATGTGGTGCGCTACGCCGTAGTCTTTAGGGAATGGACGACCGGCGATCTCTCTCTTCGACGCGCCAGTCGTCGTCCGAGATCGCTCGGGCGAATTTTACGACCCTGCGCAAGGGCGGGGTCGATCCCAGCGAGGTTCGCCTCCACCTCGAGGCGGTCGCACGCGAGATGGGTCACCTCGAGCACCGGATCCGAGAACTCCAAGAACAGTTGAGCGAAGCCCAGCGCCGCGCCGCCAATCCCACGCTGGACGAGGCGACCTTGGCGAGCGCGCTGGGCTCTCAGAGTGCCGCCATCCTTCGCTCCGCGCACGAAGAGGCCGGTCGCGTCACCGCCGAAGCGCAGGAGCGAAGCGCGCAAGTCTTCACCGAGAGTCAACAGCGCAGCGCCGGACACCTCATTGAGGCCCAGGAGCGCGCGACGGCGTTGATCACTGAGGCCGAGAACACGGCGTTGCAGATCGATCACGAGGCGCGCTTGGCCGCCGAGCGGTTGATCGACTCGGCCAAGGTGAATGGTGAGGCCTTGATCGATCGCGCGAGAGAGCAGGGTCGCGCCATCGTCGAACAGGCGAACGAGGCGCGTCGCAGCGTGTTGAACGACCTCGCCGTCAAGCGCAAGGCGCTGCAACTACAGATCGAGCAACTTCGCGCCGCGCGCGACACCCTAGGCTCGTTTGTCTCGTCGGTGCGCCAACAGGTTGACGACGTCGTGGTGGGAATCGACGGATCCGACGAAGCGGCGCGCGCGGCCGCGCTCGAGGCGCTGCGACAGCACTCCAACGCGCCCGAACCGAGCGAGGAGGAGTTGCTCGCCGGCACGCCACTGCGCGAAGTCCCCGAGCACGCGCCCGAGGCGGCGCCCGATCCGGACGCCCCCAAGGCGAGGACTCGTCGGGCCGCGAAGGGTGCCGCGCCGGTCGGCGAATCGCTGCTCGAGGACGATCCCTCGGGCACCGACGTCGTGAATGAGATCTTCGCGCGTCTACGAAAGGCCACGCTCGAAGAGCGTGGCGCGTCGGCGCACGCGCCGCGCAAGGCTCCCGCGCACAAACTCGAGACGCCCGCCGGTGAACTCTTTCGCCGCCGAGACCAAGCGCTCGACGAGTCGCTCGTGGTGCTCACCCGGCGCGTGAAGCGCGCGTTGCAGGACGACCAAAACGTCATGCTCGAACGACTTCGTGACGTCAAGGCGATGATCACCACCGAACTTGAGGACGAGCACGCCCAACGCGCGCGCTACGCCGAGGCGGCCTACGAGGCCCTCGCGCACGCGGCGGGCGCGGGCGAGCAGTTCGCCAAGGATGAGGGGGGCGTCGCGGGCGCGCCGCTGTCCAAGGCGGCGCTCGAGGACTGCGCGGCCGACCTGGCCGTGACGATCGTTCTGGCTCTGCGCAAGCGAATCTTGGCCGACGGCAGTGGCGAGGGCACCGAACGCGCGAACGCGGCGTATCGCGAATGGCGCGGCGCGCGCGTCGAGCGCCTGTGCACCGACGCCGCGCGACGGGCCTTCCACCTGGGCGTCGTGACGGCCGCCCAGGGTCGCCTCGTGCGTTTCGTCGCCGCGCCCAACGACGCGCCGTGTGACGCGTGCGCGCGCGACGCCGCGAGCGCAGAGCGTCTCGCGGGTGAGAACTTTCCCAGCGGCTCGCCGTACCCACCGCTGCACGCCGGCTGCGCCTGCACGGTCGTGCCTGTCTAGAAAAAAGTAGGCTCAACTCGTGCGTAGCCCCACCGACGTCCCCTCGCGTCCTCGCCGTATCGGACGCCTCTCGCGGCGATTCTGGTTTGGACTGGCCTTCGTCGTGCTGCTGGTTGGCTTCCTCTCCCTGCGCAACCTGGCGGTGCTGTGGACCGATCAGATGTGGTTCTCCTCGGTGGGGCTCTCCAGTGTCTTTTCCACCCTGTTCTTCGTCAAAGTCGGACTCTGTTCCACCTTTGGCGCCATTTTCTTCTTCATCATGTGGGGCAATCTCTTGTTGACCGATCGATTCGGCGCTCGCGACCTCTCCTTTGATCCCGAAGACGAGGTGGTGCGACGTTTTCAAAACGTCGTGCGACCCTACGCCAAGCGCATCTACGCCGCCATCGCGCTCGTCATGGGTCTCATCGCCGGGCTCAACGCCACCGGCCAGTGGCAGAAGTACCTGCTCTTTTCGCACGCCCAGTTGTTTCACATCACGGACCCGGTCTTTCACAAGGACCTGGGCTTTTACGTCTTCACCTTGCCCTTCATCTCGTTCGTCGTGACGTGGTTTCTCGTCATACTCATCCTGGCCCTGCTGGTGACGACCGGCTTTCACTTCTTGAACGGCGGCATCCGCACCACGCGCGTCACCCCTCGGGTGTCGCCACGGGTAAAGGCCCACCTGTCGGTGATCGGCGCGGCCATTGCCCTTATGAAAGCAGCCGGCTACCTGCTCGCCAAATGGGAGCTGGTCAACTCCACCAACGGCTACGCCCAGGGGGCGAGCTACACCGATATTCACGCGCGAATGCCGGCGCTGACCATTCTCTTTTACCTCTCGCTGGCGGCCGCGGCAATCCTCTTGTACAACGTGCGTTCGAGGGGTTGGTCGCTGCCGGTGGTGGCGGTGGGGCTGTGGGCCTTCGTAGCGCTCGTCATTGGCGTGCTCTATCCCACGTTCCTCCAAGCCCTTAAGGTCTCGCCCAACCAGCAGTCCTTGGAGTCGCCCTACATCCAGCGCAACATCACCGCGACCCGCGCGGCCTTTGGCTTGGACAGCGTGAAGTATCACGCCTTCGCCGGCTCGACCTCGATCACCGAAGCCCAAATCAAGGCCGACAAGCCGACCTTGAACAACATCCGACTCTGGGACCCGGCGAGCACCATTGCCTTAGAGACGGTGACGCGTCGCCAGTCGATTCGCTCCTACTACACCTTCTCCACGCTGTCGGTGGATCGTTACTACGTCAACGGCAAGTTGACTCCCGTCTTGATCGGCGCGCGTCAGCTCAACACCGGGAGCTTGCCCTCACAGAGTTGGGTCAACCAACACCTCCAGTACACCCACGGCATCGGCGCGGCGGTGGTGGCGGCGAATCAGGTGGACGCCGCGACCGGGAATCCGAACTTCGTCGTGGCCAACGTCCCGCCCCAGTCGACCAACGGCATGCCGACGTTGACCCAGCCCGACATCTACTTTGGCATCAACGACCCCGGGTGGGTGGTGGCGAACTCCAAGCAGCCCGAACTCGACTACCAGGTGAACTCGGGCGCCAACGCCGGCACGCCGGTGGAAACGCACTACTCGAGCACGGGGGGCGTCGCGGTGGGGAACATCTTTTCTCGCATGGCGCTGGCCCTGCGCCTCGGAGACTTCAACTTTCTCATCTCGAACCAGATCGACTCCAAGAGCCGCGTGCTGTTCGTGCGCGACGTACGCCAAATGGCCCAGAAGGCCGCGCCGTTCCTCTCCTTTGACTCTTCGCCCTATGCCGTCATCGCGAACGGTGAGTTGCAGTACGTGCTCGACGGCTACACCACGACCAGCCAGTACCCCTACAGCGAGAACGCCGCGCAGCTCGGCATCAGCATGGGGGGCCTGCCCAGCTCCTTTAACTACGCGCGCAACTCGGTCAAGGTGGTCGTCAACGCCTACACCGGATCGATGAAGTTCTACGCGAATGACCCCAACGATCCCATCTTGAAGGCCTACCGCTCGGCCTTTCCTTCGATGTTCTTGCCCCTCAGCGCTATGCCCTCGACGATCCGTACGCACCTGCGCTACCCCTCGGACCTCTTCTCGGCCCAGGCCGCGACCTTCGGGCGCTACCACATCACCTCGGCCAGCGCCTTTTACAGCGCGTCGGACCGCTGGGAGGTCTCACCGACCACCGGCGCCGGGTCGCCCTCGGAGGCGCTGGCGCGTACGGCCGTGGTCGACGCGGCGGGCAACGTGGTCTCCACCTCGCTCTCGCCGATGAGCCCGATCTTTCAGGTCGGCTCTCTGCCCAGCGCCAACCACCAACAACTCCTCGAGACCATTGACTACGTGCCGGCGGGCAACTCCTCGACCGTGCAGAGCTTGACGGCCTTCATGGTGGCCACGAGCGACCCCAACGACTACGGGCAATTGAGCGTGTACGAGACCCCGCGCGGCCAGACGGTCACCGGACCGCTGCAGGCCGACTCCGAGATTCAACAGACCTCTAAGGTCAGCTCGATCATCACCCCACTGGACCAGCACGGCTCGAACGTGATCTTGGGCAACAACTTAACGGTGCCGCTCGACTCCTCCGTGCTCTACATCCGCCCGCTCTACGTCACCAGCACCTCGAACCCGATGCCCCAACTGCGCTACGTGATCGCGGTGTTCAATCAAGACGTGGGCATCGAGCCGACGTTGGCCGGGGCGCTCTCGGACGTGCTGGGCGCGAACGTGAGTGGTCTGACGAACAACTCCGGTACCAAGGGCAAGGGCAAGACCAATCCCTCGACCAATCCCAGCGTGGCCTCGTACCTCCAACAGGCCTCGGCTGACTACGCCAATGCGCAAAGGGCCCTGGCGAACGGGGACCTGGGGCTCTATCAAAAGGACGTCAACGCTATGAACCAACAGCTCCAACTGGCGCAGAATTCGCTCACCAGCGGTTAACGATCAATCAGTCCGGGGCGTTCGAGGCGCCGCGAACGAGACTCGACGTTGCACGCCTGTCACGCGCCCTCAGTCGTTGTCTCGTTCGTCGAGATGGCGAAAGGGGTTGAGCAGACCCTCGGGATCAAACACGCGTTTGATCTTTCGCTGAAGTTCCACGAGCGCGGGGTCCGCGAGCGCCAAGTACGGCCCGCGCTTGTCCATCCCGAGGCCGTGCTCACCCGACACCGCGCCGCCGAGCGCGACTCCGGCGCGGAACAGCTCCAACAAGAGTTCGTGGCGGCGAATTTCGTCCGGTTGGAAGACCGACATATGAACGTTGCCATCGCCCACGTGCCCACAGCCCGCGACGAACGCGCCGTTGTGCTGGGCCAATTGGCCGACCTGTTCGAGGAAAGTGGGCACTGCCGAGCGCGGCACCACGACGTCGATGATCTCGTGCGCGCCCGCGGCCTTGGACATCCAAAAGACGCGCTCTCTGGCTTTGATGAGTTGGGACGCCGCGGCGCCTTCGAGCACGTAGACGTCCAGCGCCCCGGCGTCAGTGACCAGACCGGCCGCCGCGACGAGGTCGGCCTCGAGTTGCTCGGCGGTCCTGGTCTCGAGCACGACGATGAGGTAGGCCTTGGTCTGTGAGACGATCGCGGGGTCGACGCCCAGTTGAAGGTCGGTGCCCTTTTCGAGCGCGGCCATGGTCAACACGTCGAGGTACTCGAGAATCGAGGGCGCCAGACCCGAGGCGATGAGCGTCGGCACGACGCTGGTGACGGCGCGGAGGTCGCTAAAGGGCACCAACATCGTCGCCGCGTGGGCCAAAACGGGCGAGAGTTTGAGCGTGACTTCGGTCACGAGCGCCAGCGTGCCTTCGCTACCGATGATCAACTGGGTGAGGTCGTAACCCGACGAGGACTTGACGACAGGACCACCGATATTGAGCACGGTCCCGTCCATTAACACGACTTTAAGTCCGAGCACGTGATGGCGCGTGACGCCGTGGCGCACCGCGCGCATGCCCCCGGCGTTGGTGTTGACGTTGCCGCCGAGCGACCCCAAGAGCTCGCCGGGGTAGACCGGATAGTGCAGTCCGGTGCCCAGAAGCCTCTCGTTGAGCTCTTGGAGCGTCATGCCGGCCTGGACGACCGCGACGTGGTCGCGAACGTCGACACGAAGGAGTTCGCGCATCTTGTCAAAGCAGATCACCAGGCCCCCGTTGACCGGCACGGCGCCCCCGGAGAGTCCGGTGCCCGAACCGCGCGGGGTCACGGGCACCCGGTGCAGGCTGGCCCAACGGGCGAGATCGGCCACTTCCTCACTGGAGTGGGGACGGGCCACCGCAAAGGGCGCGCGGGGGCGAACGTGCAGCGACTCGTCGTGCAAGTCGTCGAGTGAGTGCGCGCCCGCGAAGGTGATCTCACCATTGACAATGCTCATCAGCTCGGTTCGCCAGTTGAGGTCGTCCACTAACGCAGCACCCTACTCTGGGTCCTGGTGGGCACTAGTGGTCGCGGGGTGCTCGTCGTCCCCTGGGCGCTGTCGCGGAACTCGAGCGCGAGGCGGGAGGCGGGAGGCGAAGTTCTCAACTCGCTCGGTATTGCGCAAGCCCGTCACGGCCAGGACCGCGAAGCAGATCGGGCCCGAGTTCACCCCGTACATCAACACCGCGTGACGCCCGCCCAGGGCCGAGGCGGCGACCCCGATGAACGAGACGTCGAGAGGGCCCGGCTGCTTCGAATGCGTCGCGGATCATTACCTCACGTTGTACTTGACGGTGGCCCTCTTTCCACTCTTGAAGTGAATCGTCAAGGTAAACGAACCTTTCTTGGCGTTCGCGGCATCTTTGACCTTCAAGGTCAACTTCGATGCGGCGACGCTCTTGACGCTCACGGTGGCGCCAGCGGGACCTGAGACCTTCGAAACCGCGGGGAAGTGGCAACCCGAGACGTTGAGCACGACAGTCTCGCCGGGTATGGCCGTTCCCGTCGACTTGGTCACCCTGGGCGACGGAGCGACGATCTTAGGTGTGTTGAATGAGCCACCACGTTAACTCGCGATACGAGCGCCTCTCACGAACCACGTGTGTGGCCACCGGATGAAGCGCGGCCACGTTGGCGACGAGAGCGCAGGGCAATTGACCCTGCGGCGAGGGCAACGGCGAGAGCACTCAATCCGATTAATCCCTTGGGCGCACCAGATCCAGACGCGCCACCTTCACCAGTCGCCGGTGCACCGACGGGAACAATCGTGGAGGTCGTCGTCGCGCCGTGATGGATGGTCGTCGTAGTGGCCCGAACGGTGGTGGTCGTAGTGGGCGGAAGGGCGAAAGTGATGAGAGTTGCTCCCGCGTCGGCACCCGACGGATTCGCTACCTCAATCACGCAACCACTCAGGTCCGATGAGGTAGTGCCGCAGGTGCCGGTGCCTACGGTTCCCGTGACGACCTTGAACGTCGTCGCCGGCAGCGTTCCGTCGGCGTTTACGGTAATGGGAGTCGCCGTGGCGGTGTCACAACCGGCTGCGCCGGTGGCCGTGGCCAGACACTCAACGGCGTAGACCGAGTCGCCGGGCGTGAAGTCAGCGCCGGTGATGCTCACCGACGCGCCATTGGTGAGGCCCGTGGTTTGCGAGACCGAAACGCTGGGCGTCTTCGACGACGCTACCGTCGTGGTCGTCGTCGGTATCGTCGTGGTCGTCGAACTGCCCGAAGCGAAGGTGATGGTATTGGCCGCTAAGGTCGTGCCACTCAAAGTTCCGACGGAGATGAGGCAGGTCGCGTCAGTCGCTGAGGTTCCGCACGTTCCATTGCCGATAGTTCCTGTTCGTACGGTAAAGGTGAAAGTCATATTGCCGCTCGCGTCAGAGGTGACGAGCGCGTAATCGGCGATGTCGCAACCAGCTTCGGACGTGGCCGTGGCTATGCACTCGACAGCGGCCATCGTCCCTAGCCCCTGGTTCGGCGTAAAGCCAGAGCCCGTGACTGTCACCGACTGCAGATTGGCGAGGCCGGTATTTGGTGTGATCGTAATCGTGGGTGTACTCGATGCCCCGGCACTGAACGCACCGAAGAAGGCCATACCTCCCATTACGAGTGCTACCGCGGCGACGCCTGACGCCAATCGCTTCATCATCTAAAGCCCTCCCGATTCATTAATTCGTGTACTCCTGACTATAGATGCGTAGGGTGCGCCGCAGTGTGGGTCCTCAGACCCTTTGAAATATGCACTCTCGGTGCGGGTCCAAGCCGAGGAGATGCCCGCCCAGTTATGGTGCACGCCGGGACGTTCGTGCCTGGAAATATTCCGAGAAGCCGTGCTCGCCGCGCCCGATAGCGGGGGGACTTCGACGAGGGCGGGACCATCCCCGATCGTGGCGACGCGTTAGTTAGGAGTCGAACTTGTCGTCAGGCTCTCGAAGGGCGTTCCGATGAGGAGCGGCTAGCATTGGATACCTCATCGCGGGGTGGAGCAGTCTGGTAGCTCGTCGGGCTCATAACCCGAAGGTCGCAAGTTCAAATCTTGCCCCCGCCACCAACAGAAGTGCAGATCAGGGCCGGTGCGAAAGCATCGGCCCTTCTGCTGTTCGATGGGCCATGGTCACAGTTTGGTCACAGCGGAGTTAATTCATCTCGCACTGTGGATTCTTGGCTTACCCATGCGCGAGACTTCGCTCGTGTTCTCATACGATCAGCAAGTGATTTCAGGAGCCGACGATCGACCTCCTATACCTTCAGGCAAAGGACTCAAATTCCTTGTCGAGGACCCATCGACGAGCAAGCGGTCATCGACGTGGCGAATATGGACCGGCAAGAACGTCGACGACGTATATATCTGTGAGACAAAGAGCGGCGGCCAGTGGAAGACGAGTCTCCACAATGACTGGGGCAAGTGGCGAATTGCTATGACGAAAGAGGCTGCTGATGACCAAGACATCCAGAGGCCGGTCCTGAATGAACAGGAGAGGCGGATGCCGGTGGAAGGCTGGAGCGAGTGGATCGCCATCCTCATCCCATGCGCTGATCTGCGATTCTCGTCAGAATCAATTCCGAATCACGTGATCCGGATTCCAACTTCCCCGGCCCATTCGGCTGTCGGTGTTCGCCTGCTACTTCAAGAGCCGGGGACTGTCACCTACCAGCCGATCCAGGAAGCCTTCGGTGTGGGTGCTCTGATGCGCTCCAACGGTGGTGCCGTATACGTCTTCGCTGAACCAGTTGCTCTTGAATACGAGCAGCATGAGAGCCTCGCCAAATTCCGCAATGATGCGCGCAGAAGTGTCCCTCCTGAATACCGTGACGGTCGTTTCATCGGAATCCTCGCCATGGATGATCAGCACGCCCTGGTGGACTTGGCCCTCGGTTAGTGGTTCAATTCAGTAAGCCTTCGAATGGCCCTGGCCGTCCGTTGAGGAGATCGCGATTGACGTCACCGTTCGATACGCCGCATCGCGAGCCAAGCAGTCAATTGTTCGGCGCACCACAAAAGGGCACCCCTAGAGAAGATCAACGTGGCCTGTTGCGCTCAATATCCAAGATGAGATCCTCTAAGTTGAATCCAGGCCGTACCTCGATAAGGGTGATCCCCTGCTCGGCGCACGACGACTTTTTCTTCGCGTCTCTCTCAAGCGTCCTTTGCCACGCGTCATCTCCACCGAAGAATTCAACTGGCCGATCGTGTTGAAGTCCTTGATATTCGATGCCGATTTTCCACTCGGGAATCCACACATCCAAATGCTGGCGCCCGAAACCTGCAGGCCTTCCGTGTTGTACAACCTCTGTCACTTTTCCGAAACGCTCGTTGACTAGATTGAAAACTTCGGTCTCAGAAATCCATCCTTCACCGACGCGGTGCTGACCAACGTTGACCCGTGCTTCGTTCTCAGCCTGCCTGGTGAGATCGTTGCAGTACGAAGCACCCAACTTGCTCTTACTCAACCACGGCCAAAGTCTCTCGCCCATTCCGCCTTCGCCATCTTCGATCATTCCACGCGAAATCCAGTACAGCGATATCCAGGTGTACCTCCACTGCAAATCCTTACAGCACAACAACTGACGCCCCACGTCCTCGGGAGTACCCAACCGCACATCAATATGCGACTGTAAACACCGCATCACCTCATCCACATGCTTCCGTCCCCACGTCGTGAGACGATTATCGTGGAGCAGCAAGAGGTCGGCAGCGTTGAGTGGGCTACGAAGGACGAGCGCGAGGATGACACGCGTCAAGGCAGTCCACGAATTGCCGCCAGAAGTAGCTGGGTTGTCCAGCGGAATGACGTCGAGTGCCCCAGCGACATCGCCAGCGAGTAGCCAACAATCTGATGCACGTGACCAGAAGCCCATCTCCTCAGCGAGTCGCGCCGCGGCAACAGGATCACGATTGACAAGTGACTGTATCTTCGAATCCTGGTCTGGGTCGGGCTCACCGCCCCAGTTAGTTGACCTATTGATTACAGGGCCCAGCCCTTCCAGGCGGCGTCCGACTGTTGCGTCAGGTTCGCACCAGGCCGCCCTCAACACGGCAACCAGTTCGCTCGAGCTCATAAGCAAGTCTGTGCCACTGGAGCCGCGACCAATTTGGTCAAGGGTCGGATCAACAAAATAGAAGTCGAAAATTGTGATGACTTCCTCGCCGTTATCGAGAATCGTCCTCCGGGCACCGAGCGGCGCGAGTGTACTGTCACCGCTTCTCGCATGAAGCTGGTCATAACGACGGTCTCCGGTCAAAGAGAACCGGGCCATACCGAGTATTGACTCCAAGGCCTTACGACCGTACTCTTCGTCACCAAGCCTACGAAGCCTGTTGATAACCTCGACATGAATCGCAACTGGTATGTCCAGGTACGGGGCACGTGCCGTCGAACTGAAGTCAATTAAAATGCCCTGCTCGAACGCAGCAGCTCTCGCACTGGCCAGGTGAAGGATTGGATCCTTACTACGCACGCGAGCGGTTGATGGCGCCACGAAGTTACCTTATTAACGAGGGGATGCGGACGGTCACTTTCAGAATCTTAATAACGGCGCCTACCGATTGCGTATTGAAGTGCTGACGGTCCGCCACCTTCAAGCCGACGAGTGATACCAAGCGTTTGGGGATCTGATGGGTGAATCTGACGCCAGGCAGAAGCACAATCCTTGCAAGTTCGAGTCTGACTAGAGTCCGAAGTGGACGCGTTGATCCACAAGATAATTTGGCCGATTCTTCAGAGGAGATGACATGACCGATGATGCGACTTCCTCAGAGACCATGAAGTGCCCCTGGTGCGCAGAAGAAATTCGATCCGAAGCGAAGAAATGCAAGTTCTGCGGAGAGTTCTTATCAGATGAACGTCCAACCCTTCACGTGAATTCTGTGGCGGTTGGTCAAGAATTCGATATTCCCACAGCCTCAGACACCAAGTCGGATGACGAGTCAGTATGGCTCCACAAAGGTGGTTATTGGCAGTGCATTGCGCATGAGAAGATTGCGTGCCCCGACTGCCTTGAGATTGTCAATCGACCCTCTACCGGGTCGGAGGGTCAACTGTTCCCTACGCGCTTGCATACTGACGAGAAATTGCAGAACGAGAGACCGAATGGTCAAGGGGTTCACCCGCCTGAAGTTGAAGAGCTAGTGAGACTTGGTGCTCTTCATGTTGCTGGGAAGATTTCGACTCAAGAGTGGGAGGCAGCACGAGCGCCTTTGCTGGCGGCCTTGCCGAGTACTTACACCTCATCGAAAGACGGAAGTTCGCCAAAGATGATCGCTCCGACTGGAGGTTGGAGAGCGATGCCGAGCACTCGTGGGACGCCATTGACCCTTACGGAGTTGCTTCGTTATAGGTCGGAACAGGCTAAGACCGGGGACGCCAATCTGGTGTGTCCGCATTGTCGTGTCAGGGGCAACGTCCGTACCATCAGAGTTAAAGCGAAGAGGGGGATTAGTGGGGGGAAGGCGACGGCTGCGGTCCTGACTTTCGGCCTGTCAATCGGTGCAACGGGCCTCTCTCGGAAACAGATGGTGACGCGTGCAAAGTGTGGCAACTGCGGCGTGGACTGGGAACTATGAATCGCTAAGGACCATCTTCATCGAGTCTTCTCCTGACCGCTCTTGAAGTGATTTCTTCGTCAGCGCGCCAAAGTGACAGGAATATTCACTCTGTCGCGCGACTGGAAACTGCAGACATTGCGAGCAAACACAGAAAGGGTGCCCAGGCCCGGGAGTGAAAGGAGTTGTGTCAGAGGAACTATTCCTACGGCCAGATTGGCTGGTTACACTCCGGCTCCAAAGATCGCGGCACCGACAGTTCTTGCGAGATCCTCCATCATCACGGGCGTGACATGGCTGTACACATCGAGCGTGAACGCAGGGCTGTTGTGGCCCAAGACTTCGGATACCACTTTTACCGGAATGTTGGCTTCAAGTGCCAGCGTCGCCCACGTGTGGCGCAAGTCATGCAGTCGGATTTTCGGTAATCCGCAGGCCCTCACTCGCCGGTCAAATGTATCACTCACGGTATCCGGATGAACCGGTGAACCATCGGGTTTGACCATGACCAGATCCATTTTGTTTCTCCAATCACTTCCCATCAACAACCTTGTTTCGTTCTGGCGAGCACGGTGCTGACGGAGCACCGCCAGAGTCGTTGGGTCGAATGGCACCGATCGTCGTCCCCTCGACGTCTTTGGTTCTCCAAACACCAGTTGGTATTCCACACTGGTCAATGTCTGCTGAACCCGTAAGCGAGCATTGTCGAAATCGACGTCCGACCACCGAAGGCCAAGGACCTCGCCCCTACGCATGCCGGTAGTGCAGAGCAGCGTGAAGACGACTTTCAACGAGTCCTCCTCGATAAACCTCAAGAAAGTGCGGACATCCTCAGCCGTCCAGGTTCGCATCTCGGAGCGGACGAGCTTAGGGGGCTCGGAGGTCGATGCGGCATTGCGTTCTACCAGTCCCCACTTGATTGCGTCTGACAACGCCTTGCGGATTGTTGTGTGGACGTGGCGAACAGTCTTGGGTGATAACCCCTTTTCTTCGCTAAGTCTGCGGTAGACCGTTGTCAGCATCGGTGCGGTCAACGCTTGCAGTTGAACACCCCCGAGCATTGGTATGACGTGGCGAGTGATATTGCCTTTGTACGAGGCGAGGGTCGACGTTCGGACGCTTCCCTCGATGGCAGGCAGCCATTGGTCAATCAAGTACGAGCCGAAGGTCAGTCTCGATGGCTCGACAAATACGCCCGCTGAAGCACGCTGCAATGCCTTCTGGAGTTCGGCTTCGGCAACCTTCCGGGTGGGGAAGCCTCGCCGCTTCTGCTGGCGCCTCTTCTCGTCGATACCTCTGGGCAGGTCCACGACAAACATCCACGATGTTCTATCTCTGCTTACTGATCCGCGCATGAAGTACACCTCCTAGAGCCTTCAACGTATATCACCGCTGTTACGTGTGCCTTGAGACAATGAAAGGGCGTGGTCCATCTCGATGGCTCATGTGACCTGAGATCCAACCATGGCCAGGTTCAAGGTTGCGTGGAGGCTGTATTTCCGCAGCGCCAAAGACCATCCGGTAGCCGTCGCCGCTCATCCAGCCGAGCGCGACACGAAGACCAAGTTGATCACGAAGGGCACCAGGAAGCGAATCGGTGTCCGGTCGTTGGAGGAGAACCAAGAGGTGTACCCGTGCAGACCGTCCCGTAAGAGCTATCTCGCCCAAGGCACCCTGTAGTTGGTCCTTCCGATCACGGCTTGCCTTGGTGTCCTCATGTCTACGGCGCAGTTGTACTGCAGCGAGTTCGTCGACGATGCAAAGTAGAGGGGGTTCAGAAGTGAGTCGTTCACCGGAAACACGAAGTATCGACATGCGCTGCTCGACAACGTCGGCTACCTCTTCGAGGAGTGAAATGGTCTCTGATGGACCAAGAGCGAGTTTGGATGTCGGGGATTTGGAAAAGTCACCCCCGCCCTTTCCGTCGGCGACCCAGACAGTGCCCGATTCGACCGCTTGCTCAATGACAATTCGAGCCAGGTGGGTCTTGCCGGATCCGGTTTCGCCGACGAACAACCCGTGAGGTCGGGATGAAAGGTCCCACTTTGCGGGCGCTTCTTCGACCCCGACCTCACCAAGTTGCAACTCCATTTACAGCCCCATCTCAATTCGGAGTTTCTCTTGGCCAACACTTCGACGAACAAAACCCTTCGGGTGTTGCACTTCGAAGTTGATCAAGCGGAGCCCGTACATTTGCGCTACTTCCGACAGTGCTTTTCGCATGTTCTCGTCAGTGAGTCCAGGGACTGGCTTTACTGTCACTACCAGACCGCGATCCCTCCGAGTGACTTTCGGCCAACGGGGCCGCCACTGCCGATCGCGGTCGGTGATCCTTGCATCAAGTCGTTGCCACATCGTCATAGATTCTGAGACGAGGTGTCGGTAGATCATGATGAGGAGCTCAAGGGTAACGGCGATGCCGAGACCAATGAGGCCCTGCAGTACGTGATGAATCTTGGCTCCTAGGAATAGTGATGTCACCCCGCAGATACCAATGATCCAGCTACCCGTTCTGATTGGAAAGAGCCATACCTCCCAGGGGCGACTGATTTTCCGCCCCTGGGAAGATTGACTCTTGCTGCCGGTCATGATGTTGCCGAAGTTTCGACAACCTTGACGGACACGGCGCTAAACCACAAACCTGCACCGGCGCTGTTTCCCCATGCTCCAACAGTCAATTGTTCGAAGCGGAGCAAACAGTATGGCTGCATCTGCTTGGGAACTCCAGATGCTGGAACACTTACCTTGACCCCTTCGACAACTCGGCCAGGTTCAGTCGGCTCGATGAAGCATGAAATCTCCATCATCGGCCCGTCAGGAGTCACGACGGGAACACCATCTTTGACTTTCGGACTGATTCCCTGGTACTTAAATGGGAGTGGCTTATCCCACAGTATTCTCTTCATAACTTTCGCTTTCTTGATGCAATCCACTCCGGATCCGTTTGATCGGAAGTGGTCTTAGTCCGGATGTACCGAGCTAAGAGGTTGGCAACGGCGGGACCGTCGCTGGTGAATAGGGAAGCGCCCACGAGTCGCCCACTGGCGAGGTGCCCAAGGACGGCTCGACGTCGAACTCGACGGAAATGGATGACACCAGTTGCTCGATTGACGCGTGTAACTCGAACAACTCGAGTACGTCGGTGTGAGCGATCGATCCCGCGCATGATTCGACGCACTTCGATGAGTTGTTGAAGGGTGAGCGCTGCGATTTCTTTGACCGGACGTAGGCCCCACACTCCCCAGAATCGACCAACGTCTTCTCTTCCAAGCCACAGTGCGGGCGCAACGTTTTGGTATTCCTTGCGACTCTTCCCCGATGGAGCGGCGTGACCTGAGAAGTACCTGGCGACTCGTACGGGATCGATTGCTCGACGACCCTCTGCCCAGTCGATGCCGGTACCTGCGGCCAAGTGGCGAGGATCATTCGAGCGCACAATTTCGTACCAAGAGTTCGACACCCACTCGTAGATAGAGACGTCACCGATTGTCAGTGGGAGTGCGATTAGCAAGTGGTAATGGGGAGCGCCACGACGTTGGAACTCCCGTTTCCAAATCGCGAGAGGTGGCTGTCCGAGTGCGCGGGTTAGTCGAGCACGGAATGCTCGCAAATGAGCGACGGCAATAGATGAGCCCGGAACCAGTTCTTCCCAGGATCCGGGATAGGTCAGAGTGAGCATCACGACGGCCCAACCCTCATTCGACAACTCAACCCACGGCGAATAGTCGAGGGTGGCAAGATGACGGACCATTGATGATCGCGATTTCTTCGACCACAATTCGATTTGTCCACGAGGTCCGCCACCAGTGCGCCCCTTAGTGCCAAGCGGTACGAAGACCCTTAAGAGACCGGTTGAGACCCACAACTCGGCAACCGTTTGGGCGTCGGACTCACCTACAAAGGCTCTCGCTGCCTGTGCCGCAGATTGTGGTGAGGGAAAGTTTCCGTGCGGATATGGGACATTAGACAAGCCCTGGGCCCGGCTCTCACCTGCGGCGTCGCCGGACCCAGGAGTCTGCATCACACTCATGAGTCCTCTTCGTCGAGCAGGCGCAGTAACGCTTGGCGCGGAACGACAATGCGTCGTCCAAAATGCAGCGCAGGTATCTCTCCGCGACGGATGGCCTCGTAGACGGCGGAACGGCCAACACCCAGAATCTTTGCAACATCATCGACGCTTAGTGTTCGTCGCTCGATTGGATGTTGTTCAAGAGAATTCATAAAACGATCTTGAAGTTCAATCCAACAAATCGTCTCAACGACTTCGTAAAATTGTGGCAATGACGATTGATCGAGACTTCTTCCCGCACTACTTGAGAATTCTTCGGGAGAGACGCGGCCTAACGGTGGAAGAGGTCGCCAGCGCCATCGGGAAAAGCCAACGTTACGTTTACAAACTTGAGAGTGGAGAGTTGCCAGTCCCTAACGTCTTAATGGAGCCCCTCGCTCAATGTTTAGGCGCAGGAATAAAAGCCATGGTTAGTTGCCAACGATCTATTGCGCTGCCTCCCGGGCTGACGGGGCAATTCCTTGATCAACTCAACGCTTGTAACCATTCGAATCCGGAAGAAGTGAGCCGCCTGAGATCAGAAGTCAGGATTCGATGCGGAATCGAACTCGCAAACGAACGTCACCTGAGTTTTGATACCGTGGCCGACGCGGCTGCGCTCTTCCGAGTCCCGGCATCCACTTGGTATGGCTGGGAGAACGGCCACATTTTACCGAGCAGCAAGTCAATGAAGAGGCTCCTCGACGAGCCGTATTTTCTACTCACGTACGTTGCAGCGTGGTGGCCTTGGCCAGACGAATTTAATACCGAGGTGCCGGGAGGGCTGAGTTATACGTTCATCCAAGCAACCAGTGGTTACAAGAAGATTCAATTTAGCAAGAGGCCCACCGGACTCAAGTACTCAACCGTTCAAAAGAATCCCAAGGTAACTGAATCAGTTCTTGAGGACTATCTCTGTGCTGAATACTGGCTCGTCTCTGACATACAGATTCTCGGAATGAAGGATGTATGTGAATTCATCATTGGATTGCGGGAAGACGAAGGGAAAGACGCCCCTCACCGAATGCCTATTGGTGAACGTGCCGCAATGTTCGATCACTATGACACCAAAGAGATTGATGACCACTTTTCAGAACTTACTGAGTTGACACATCAGGAACTCCGACTGAAGCTTCGCGTCTTTGAGTCGATTTTAGAGGCCAGACAGAGATCGCGAAATGAATTACGAATTCGCCTACTAGGTCTCCCTCGTGAGCGACTCATTGAGACTGTCGATCGCGTGATGCTGATGGACCCTCAAACGTCGCATGACGCGCTTGCCTCACTCGGTACGAAGATCCTTGAGTCGCCTTCCCTCAATCTCGATGCCCTTCAACAAATTGTTGGTGGTGACGTTGACGATCTCAGGAAATTCTTGACCGAAACTATTCGTCAATATTCGCCCTAATACCCCGAAGCGGTTTACGAACTCAGTTCCTGAAGAAAGCGGTGTAACGCCTCGTCACGTGGTTTACTGGCATCGAATGCCGAAGGTGAGAAACTCGCTTGATATTGCATGATTCGTAGTGGAAAATTTATAGGGAAGTGATACTGGATGGAGACTCGTTTCATATGAGAATTTCGCTGAAGATTTTCCCAGGAGTTCGAATTTCAGGCAGTACCCGGAGACGGCGTCCTGCGAAGTCGAAGATTTGGCGTCACCCTTACTGTGACGTTAACCATCGCTCTGAAGGAGCGGCACTTAAGTGCGCAGAAAAAATGTCGACAGGATTCGCGCGTCCCAGCGGCACACATACAGCCAAATTTGTCGAAGCCGCTGTCGATCTAAGTGAAGCTCCATCTGAGGGCAAGACTTTTGGCAACTTCTTGGCCGAGGCGAGCGAGCGCGGCTGGACTACGCAGAACCTATTGGTCCATCTCCCCTCTGGAGAAAAGGGAGCTGCTCAAGGACGCTCTTTCGCTCAGATGGCCGCGAATGCCGTAGGGAAGCCGCTTCGAGTGGTGGACGCGCCCTCGGTGCGCGAGGGGGGCACAGTAATTGGGCTAGTTCGCGCTATGCAGCACCTTGTTCCAGGAGAGGTCGTCTACTTGGATCAGATCGAGCAATTCTCTGATTCGGAACTTGTGACTTTTCTTACGGCATTTTGCGGACATCTTCAGTTCGAAGAATGCGATGAAGCACTCGACGAACTCGCTAAAAGTCATGACCTTGCGCCGACGCTACGAAGTCTTGTAGCAAGCGCTCAAGAACGCGAGGAGCGCGTGTCACACATCCTGTTGTCAGGGCCACCAGGGATGGGAAAGATTGCCCTAGCGCGCATGGTGGCGGACGAACTTGGCTCGGAACTCGTCGCTACTTCGGGGCCTGCGTTGAAGCACCTCGCCCACGCAGCAACCGTGCTCCACTCGCTCTACTCTGTGCCGCGCGAAAACGACGTGCCGCCTCCGGTCCTATTCATCGACGAGATCGATCAGTTGCCCGCATCCGTTGCGGAACTGCTCTGCGACGCGCTCGTACATGAATTTCCTGCAATAAGGCTCCCTGCCCTAGCAGACGTTCCTGCTCTAACTCTGCAGCTGGTGCCGTTCGTGTGCGTCGGTACATCGACTGAACCAGGAGCGCTGTCCCAGCCGCTACGTGATTGTTTTGGATTTCAGGAGACGATCTCGCTGTATTCGACAGTTGAACTAGCCAAAGCGGTGGAACAAATATGGGATCGAGCCGACTTCAAGTACGAATCAGGTGCATCCTTACTTATTGCCAACTGGGCCAAAGGGATTCCCCAATGCGCGTTACATTTTGCGCGCCTGATGCTGCAAATCAAAGATGGCAAGGTATTTTCCGTGGAGCGCGCCACCCAACTTCTGGCGGACTTCAAAGATTACGAAGACTTCGGCGATGTTGACTGGTTGCTGCTTGGTTTGCAGTGCGGGAGCGTGAGAGCAAAAAGATTTGCAAACCTCTCCCCTAACGAGAGTGTGAGCATGCTGCCCCACACCACGGTAATTGCCTCCACCGGATTTCGATGGTCGAGAAATCGAGATGCTCGCGATGCCTTTGGATCACTTGGATCAGTCCGTGACTCCTTTAGGACCCTTGTGATGCCGGAGGTCCGGTCCACTGGCGAGACCATGTTGCGATGGGAGATGGGGAGCGTTCCACTCATTTAAAGAGACTCGAAGCGGGCTGTAGGCGAATGCCATTGCATCTACATCGTCCATTCCCAAACCTCCTTAAGACCACCGGTCCCTCTCGTTGATTCGTTGGTCACACGGTGGTCACGGAACTATGGATATCAGACGGACACCACGGAACGACGTATGACGGAAATTCCTGATCAGGCCGTGCGGACAGATGCGTCAGTACCAGGTGGCACGACACTTATCTAACTCATAACCCGAAGGTCGCAAGTTCAAATCTTGCCCCCGCCACGAAAGAGTTCATGGTGAAGTGTCGCGGCGTCGACGCAGAAGCCTCGGTTCCACGAAGACGGGTCGACCCCTTACGTTGGGGACTAATAGGTGTTGTTAACCTTTACGACAATTCTTGTTTGAGAACGGCAATCTGTGATGGGGCGGCGACCGCTGGGTACGCGTCTTTTAAGAGCAGCTCAATCTCGGCGAAATCCGGTTCGTCGCCAAGGCGTATGCCGATTCATCTACGAACGCCCACGTACGCGGGCCGAAAGAATCGATCCGGCGCCATCGTGATGAGTTCGCGTCGAACTCCCGGGCGGGCGGCACAACACAGCTGAGGAAAATGTAGTTCGTGGTGTCCTTCGCCTAAGAGTGTCGCGAACTGCTTCTTTACGATGAACGATGGCGCACCGTGGTTCAGCCGTTCGACCACTTCGGGTAGAGCGAGGTAGATGGCTCACCCGCGATCCCCGAGGTCGTCGGCCATTACAAGTTGACGCTAGGTATCGCGGCGAAAGAGTGCGATTTCAGCGTCCGACAACGCCCGTCGCATGCCCGATCCACCGACGTGACGTTGGGGATTACCTGACGACGATCGTGCCCTTCATGAACGTATGAACCGCGCAAAAGTAGTGATACTTTCCGGGCTTCTTCGGTGCTTTGAAACTCTTGGTCTTGCCGGGGAAGATGTTGCCCGTGTTGAATTGACCACCGGTCGCGTCTACGGAGTGAACGTAAGCGTCCTCGTTGATCACCTTGATCCTGGCGCCAGGAGCCACCCTTAGGGTCATGGGTTTGAACATGAAGTTCGAAATGACGATCGTGTTCGACGTATTCGCGGTCCCCGCGGCGCTGACTGAGGGCCCCGTCGCCACGCTGAGCGCCGCCACGCCAAGGAGTAGCACGCTGGTGAAGAGGAAGACACTAGATCTGACTGGACTTAGTTTGATCATCCCTCGACTCCACCTTTGTTATCGAATTGGGCACGAATGTTTGACCCGCCGCTCCAACCTAGGGTACTCCTCGTGTACGTAATACGTCATGGCGAGCGGCGAACCTCGAGGAGTCGGCGAGTCATCCTCACGTCGAAGACGACGATACCTACATCGATGTCGTGGCGTTGGACGGATTGTCCTCGATTCGTACTCGATGCATTCGTCTCACTAGAGCGCCCCACTCTTTCTTTGCGACACGGCGAGCACTAGTGGCCGTCACTATTTATGGAGTCTGCGCGGTGACGTTCATGGTCGCGATGTACGCCCTAGAGCGGCGTGGGCGTGGCTACATTGTGGCCTTCGCCGTGGGGTGCCTTCTGTCGAGCGTCTATGGCTTCTTGGCTGGCGCGTGGCCCCTTGGTCTCGTGGAGATTGTGTGGTCGTGGATAGCGTGGCGCCGCTTTCGTCACGCTCACTAGTTGCGCGTGGTCACGATCACGCGTGAGCCAGTCGAAAAGTGGACCGCGTGCTCCGAACGTGTGCCCGCGGGTGAGAGTCGAGTCTGCTCAAGAGTTAAATGGCCCCGCTGGCTATAGTCTTCGTTCAATGGGCGGCTCACTTGACATGACCGAGAGTTCTCGTGCCCACGTCGTTTCGCCCGACGCGAAGGGCCGAGAGACGGTGGCGTGTCTTGAGCACGTGACCAAGGTTTTTGATGGTCTGCCGGCAGTCGATGACTTAAGTCTGGATATTTTCGAGGGTGAATTCTTCAGTCTGTTGGGCCCCTCGGGTTGTGGCAAGACGAC
>DATLTW010000026.1:0-53194 GCA_035533495.1 Acidimicrobiales bacterium
CCAGAAATTACTACTTGAGTAGGTGTTTCGCGACGACAACCCGTTGGACCTGATTGGTGCCTTCGTAAATTTGCGTGATCTTGGCGTCGCGCATGAAGCGCTCCACGGGAAACTCCTTGGTGAAGCCGTACCCTCCCAGCAACTGCACGGCGTCGGTCGTCACGCTCATGGCCGTGTCCGAAGCAAAGGACTTCGCTGAGGCGCCCAGGTAACTCAACGTGCCTTCGGGATCCCCTTGGTCGATCGTGGCGCACGCGTGGTATACCAGCGCGCGTGCCGCTTCGGTGTGAATGGCCATATCGGCCAGCATGAAACGAAGGCCCTGAAGTTCACTAATGGGCGAACCGAAGGCGTGGCGGCCCTTCATGTACTCACCGGCAAAGTCAATGGCGCCCTGGGCGATGCCGACCGCTTGCGCGCCGATAGTCGGGCGGGAACGATCGAGCGTGTGCATAGCAATTTTGAAACCGTCGCCTTCGTTGCCAATGCGATGCGACGCGGGCACGCGCACGTCATGAAAGACCACTTCACCGGTGGGCGACCCGCGCAGCCCCAACTTGTCCTCGTACTTGGGGAACTCGACGCCTTTCCCTTTTTCCACCAGGAAACAACTGATGCCCCGGCTACCGGCGGTGGGGCTGGTCTTGGCGAAGACGGTGTACGTCTCCGAGATACCCGCGTTGGTGATCCAGTACTTCGAGCCGTTCAAGATGTAGTCATCGCCGTCTCGCTCGGCGCGACAGCGCATCGAGGCCACGTCAGAGCCCGCGTCGGCTTCGGAGAGACAGTAACTGGCCTGGATCTCTCCCGTGGCGATGCGGGGCAAGTAGGCGTGCTTGATCTCTTCGGACGCGAAGTTCATTACTGGCAACATTCCCAGTTTCGAGATCAGCAGCGTCACCGACGTTGAGGCACAGCCCCGCGCGACCTCCTCGATCATGATGGCCTGAGTCACCATGTCCGCTCCGGCACCGCCGTACGCCTCGGGCACGCCCAGCGAGGGCAGTTCCATTTCCACGCAAGCGTCGAAACTATCTTGAGGGTATGTCTGATCGCGGTCGTAGCGAGCAGCGTTTGGCGCCACGCGCTCGTCCACGAAGCGGCGTAGGACGTCACGAAAACTTCGTTGTTCCGGCGTGAGGTCAAAACTCATGGCATTTCCTTTATGACGTTGAGGGATTAATGGCGCGACGCGGCGTCGTTCGCGCCCGCGGTCAACTGGGCCCGGGTCACCGCGTCTACGAAGCGACGTTGGGCGACGTAACTGTGCGCCAGACCGCGAAACGGTGTGGTGATGTCGCGTGAGATAGGCGACGACGCTCGTAGGCCAAAGAGATCCATCGCCACGCGCACGTCACCCAACGTCGGTCCGCGCCCGATCAGGCTGGCCCGCTTCGCCGCCACTGAGGCCACCCCGATGATCACGTCGTCGAGGTCGTGAGCGTGAGCAAAATTGAGCTTTTTACACTCACGCGATGCGATTGTGAGGGCGTACCCCTCCCCCGGCGCCGGGGTTCCCTGCCCCACGCCGGCGACGGCACGCGACGAACGCTCCAGGCCGGGCTTGGGCGTTCGTCCGATTTCGGGGGTCGCCGTGACCATCATGGGCCGCACTTCGCCGGCAATTGGAACGGGTGAAAACGAGGGTTGGGCCACGGGTCGAGGTTATCGCTCGAGGGACGTCACACCCTCGTCAGCCAGTCCTCGTACTGCGGGCGTTCGCCACGCACCGCTTGATGGTAGGTCGTCGTGATCGCCTTGGTGATCGGACCGGGTTTGCCGTCACCTACGAGTCGATCGTCCACCGAAGAGAGCGGCACGACTTCCACCGCGGTGCCGGTGAGAAAGGCCTCGTCGGCCAGGTAGAGGTCGTCGCGGCGAAGCGCCTCAAAACTCACCTCATAACCGAGGTCGTTGGCGATCTTGACGATGCTGGACTGGGTAATGCCGCGCAGGGCGCCCGCCTCCGAGGGCGGCGGGCTGATCAAGAGCCCGTCGCGAATGATGAAGAGGTTCTCGCCGGTGGCCTCGCTCACGCGCCCGTCGGGGCCCAGCATGATGGCCTCGTCGTAGCCGGCCATGACCGCCTCGACCTTGGCCAGACTCGCGTTCACGTACCCTCCGACCGTCTTAGACGCGGTGGGCATGGCGTTGGGGTGGTGGCGCGACCACGAGGAGATTTTCATGCGCGCGCCGTTCACCGCGGCGTCATCGCCGAGGTACGGCCCCCACGGCCACGCCGCGATCATGGTGTTCACCGGCGCGCCGATGGGATTGACGCCCATCTCGCCGTAGCCCAGATAGACCAGCGGGCGTAGATAGCACCCCTCGTGCAGTTCGTTGACGCGTACGACTTCTATCGCCGCCTCACAAAGTTCGGCGAGGCCATGGGGCACGTCGATCGACAAAATCTTGCAACTGCGAAGCAGCCGGTCCATGTGATCCTTCAGACGAAAGATCGCCACGCCGTTGGGCGTCTTGTACGCCCGGATTCCCTCGAAGGCGCCGGTGCCGTAGTGCAGCGTGTGGCTCAGCACGTGAACCGTGGCGTCCTGCCAGTCCACGAACTTCCCGTCCATCCAGATCTTCTTCGTGGGCGTGATGGGCATTTACAACCTCTCTCGTAGCTGCTGGGTGACCCCGGCCGTGCCTAACGCTGCGACGTCACCGTCAAAGTCTGCCACCGCTTGGCCAATGCGCCGGGCGGCGTCGACTTCGCCCAGGTGTTCGAGCATCAGCACCGCCGAGGAGACCGCGGCCAAGGGATTGGCCCGGCCGGTGCCCACGAGGTCGTGCGCCGCGCCGTGCACCGGCTCAAAGAGCGAGGCGCTGGTGCGTTGCGGATTCAAATTGGCGCTCGCCGCGTAGCCGATGCCCCCGGTGAGCGCCCCGGCCAGGTCCGAGAGAATGTCGCCGAAGAGATTGTCCGTCACGATCACGCCGTAACGCTCGGCGCTCTCGACGAGATAGATGCACGCCGCGTCGACGTGCTGGTAGTCAACGGCCACGTCCTCGAACGAAGCCCCCACCTCATTCACCACGCGTTGCCAGAGATCACCGGCGAAGGTCAACACGTTGGTCTTGTGCACGAGGGTCAAGCGCGGTCGCACCAATTGACTGGCCCGCTCAAAGGCGTAGCGAACGCACCGTTCGACGCCAAAGCGAGTATTGACCGAACCTTGCGTCGCCACTTCGTGCGCCGTGTCGTAGCGCAACACGCCGCCCTCGCCCACGTAGGGACCTTCGGTGTTCTCACGCACGATGGCGAACTCACACCCCTCGACGATCGACCCGGCGACGCCTCGAAACGGCCGGTAGTTGATATAGAGATCGAGACCAAAACGCAACTTCAAGAGCAGTCCGCGCTCCAGCACGCCCGAAGGAACGCGCGTATCGCCAATGGCCGGGCCGATCGCGCCGAGCAGGATGGCGTCAAAGCCCCGCAGCTCTTCGAGCGTCGCGTCGTCAAAGACGAATCCGTCGCGCAGATAGCGCGCGGCCCCCAGATCGAAGGGCGTGGTGTCGAGTTGTACGCCACTGGCCGCCACGACCTCGAGCGCGGCGTTGGTGACTTCGGGTCCAATGCCGTCGCCGCCGAGCACGGCCACGCGATGACTGCGTTCAGTACTCATACGCTGGCTCTCCCTCTTTACTCCATTTTGCTCGCCCAGCGGTGCACGGAGCAAACTCACGAAGAACTCGAAGGGCCAATCTGTAGAATTGAGTCTCTCTAGGAGTTGAGGTTGCGGCATGGCCGACGAAATTCACCGCATTACAAAAGAGACGCTCGAAAAGCTCGAGGCCGAGTACCAACACCTCACGACCGTCGGACGCACCCACATCGCCCGGGTGATCGAGTCCGCCCGGCTGCTCGGGGACCTGTCAGAAAACGGTGACTACCACGCCGCGAAGGATGAACAGGGCAAGATGGAGTCGCGAATCCGCCAGATTGACCAAGTGATTCGCAACCACGAAATCGTCCAGCGCGACGAGCACGCCGGCAAGGTCCAACACGCGTCCATCGTACGAGTCGTCTACGAAGGAGACCCCGAGAGCGAGTTCCAAGAGTTCTTCATTGGCTCCATCGAAGAGAAGCCCGACGGCGTGCTCGTGGCCTCGCCCACGTCGCCCTTGGGCGAGGCGCTGTTGGGCCACCACGTGGGTGAGAGTGTCGAATACCAGGCACCTTCGGGAGTGCTTAAGGTCAAAATCGTCGGTCAGCGCTAAATGGTGGCGGGAAAGACCCTCTACGAGAAAATTTGGGATGACCACGTCGTGGCGTCACCGCAGGGCGAACCGACGCTGCTCTACATTGATCTGCACCTCATTCATGAGGTCACGAGCCCCCAGGCCTTCGAAGGGTTGCGGCTCAACACGCGCGGCGTTCGTCGGCCCGATCTCACGCTGGCGACCGCCGACCATAACGTGCCGACCGATCCTCTCTCGACGCCGATTCTCGATCCGATCTCTCGGCGACAACTCGACGCCCTCGACGAGAACTGCAAGGAGTTCGGCATCACGGTATTTCCGCGAGGACACGAGAACCAAGGCATCGTGCACGTGATCGGCCCCGAACTCGGCGTGACCCAACCGGGCATGACGATCGTCTGTGGCGATTCGCACACCTCCACCCACGGGGCCTTTGGCGCGTTGGCCTTTGGCATCGGGACCAGCGAGGTCGAACACGTCCTAGCAACCCAGACCGTGCCCCAGCAAAAAGCGAAGACCATGTCGGTCACCGTCGATGGCCCGACGCCACCTGACGTCAGCGCCAAGGACATCGTGCTCGCGATCGTGGGCAAACTCGGCACCGGCGGCGGCTCGGGCTACGTCATTGAGTACCGCGGTGCGGCCATTCGAGCCCTCTCCATGGAGGGGCGAATGACGCTGTGCAACATGAGCATCGAAGCCGGCGCTCGCGCGGGACTCGTGGCCGTTGACGAGACGACGATCGACTATCTGCGAGGTCGCCCGGGCGTGGCGCGCGATGATGAGTTTGACGTCGCGGCGAAAAGTTGGCGCGCGCTGGTGTCCGACGACGACGCCGTTTTCGACGCCGAGATCACCTTGAACGGCGCGGACTTGGTGCCCTACGTGACGTGGGGCACCAATCCCGCCCAAGTCGTCGCTCTTGACGGCGTCGTTCCTTCGCCCGCTGACACCGACGACGCCGACGAGAAGAACTCCATCGAGCGAGCCCTTAGCTATATGGACCTCGCGCCGGGCACGCCACTGCGCTCGATTCCCGTGGACGTCGTCTTCATAGGTTCATGCACGAATTCGCGCATCGAGGATCTTCGCGCCGCCGCCCACGTCGTCCGGGACCACCGGGTACGCCCCGGCGTGCGAGCCCTCGTCGTACCAGGCTCGCATCGAGTGAAGAAACAGGCCGAACTCGAGGGCCTGGACCAAGTGTTCCTCGCGGCGGGCTTCGAGTGGCGCGAACCGGGCTGCTCAATGTGTCTGGGCATGAACCCCGATCAACTCGCGCCCGGTCAACGATGCGCGTCGACGTCGAATCGTAACTTTGAGGGCCGCCAAGGCCGCGGGGGCCGCACGCACTTGGTCTCGCCGGTCGTGGCCGCGGCCACGGCCATCATGGGGCGCCTCGCCTCACCCGAGGAGGTGGGCAGGTGAAGCCCGTGCGCGTGATCGAAGGACGCGCTGTTCCCCTCGGGCGCTCGGACGTGGACACGGACCAGATCATTCCCTCGGAGTGGCTCAAGCGGGTCGAGCGCAGTGGCTTTGGTCGGGGCCTCTTTAGTGAATGGCGTGACGACACGACGTTCGTCTTGAATCAACCCCAGTACGCCGGCGCGACGATACTGCTCGCCGGAGCGCGCTTTGGTACCGGCTCGTCACGCGAACACGCCGTGTGGGCCCTGATGGACTATGGATTCCGAGCCGTCATCGCGCCGTCGTTTGGCGACATCTTTCGCAATAACTCTTCCAAGCAAGGTTTCGTGACGGTGCAGCTCGGCGGTGACGACGTAGAAGAGTTGAACCAATTCGTGAAGAACGATCCGTCGCGCCTCATGGTCGTGGACGTCGAGCGACTTTGCGTTGAAGTGCCCGAAGTCGGCTGGCAACGATCGTTCACTCTCGATCCGATGACCCAAGAACGACTACTCCAGGGCTGGGACGACATCGAGCTCAGCCTACGACGCGTTGAAGGCATTGCGAACTACGAGGCCACCCACGCCACGCCGAGCCTCGAGGGCGTGTTCGACGATCTGGGGCACGCGCGCTACGCCTGAGCGAGGACGGCTTCTTTCGCCAGACGCCGACCTTGTCCTTGGCGATGACGCCACATCGCCAGAAGCGCAATGGACAGACTCGCGAGCCCCGCGCAGGCCGTCGAGGCCAGCGCCGCCCACAGCCGAGTGTTCTGGTAGTAGAGGACCCAACAGAGCGCTCCGGCGACGCCCAGGAGCCACATCGCCACCGACACCCCCGTCGCGTCGGGGTAGCGAATCAACTCGATCAATTGGGGCGCTCGATTGACGACCATAGCGACGCCGGTGCCGTACACTCCGCCGGGCCAACCCCACACCACGACCGGCAGCGCGCAAAAGACCAACGAGAAGGTCAGGGAGCGCATCACGATGGGCCACCGACGCCAGAATTTCAGTCGAAGCACAATCGCCACCTGAAAGGGCATGGTCAGCACGCTGCCCAGGACGATGATCGCCGAATGGCGGTCGAGTCCGTAGGCCGTCCAAAAGCAGCCCATGAACACAAAGAGAGTCCAGGTGGCGAGGGACACTCCCTCGACCGAGAGCCGAGAGGCCCGACGAAACTGCGCGAACGTGCCCCCCACGGTCAAGAGCACCGCCGCCCAGCCGAACGTGACGGCCAGGTGGTGGTAAGTCATGGCGACAGTTTAACGGCGCCCTTTGCTAACGACGGCGATTCGCCGCCGAAATGACGGCCTCGAGTGACGCGTCGAGTATCGACGAGCTCATGCCCACGCCCCACCACGTCGTGTCGTCGTCACCTTCGGCTTCGACGTAGGCAACGGCCGACGCTTCCGATCCGGCCGTCAGGGCGTGCTCGTGGTAGTCGCGCACCTTGAACGTCACGTCCATCTCGCTGGCGAGTCCGTTCATCAGCGCGTCGATCGGACCGTTGCCCTCACCCTTGACGGTGACGTGTTGGCCGTTGACGACCAGCTGCGCAAAGATCCTCGTCAAGTGCTGGTCTGCCGAGACTTCGCTCGAGAGCAGTTGAATCGTGGGGTTCTCGGGCTGGTAGGTCGTGGTGAACACGTCCCAGATCTCCGCGGGCGAGATCTCGGTGCCCTTGGCCTCGGTGATGTCTTGGACCTGCTTGGAGAACTCCACCTGCATCGCGCGCGGCAGGTCGAGCCCGTGTTCGGTGCTGAGCAGGTACGCCACTCCGCCCTTGCCGGACTGGGAGTTGACCCGAATGATGGCCTCGTAGGTGCGCCCGGTGTGCTTGGGGTCGATCGGCAGGTAGGGCACCTCCCACACGTCGTACTCGTCCCCGATCGCCGTCATGCCCTTTTTGATCGCGTCTTGGTGCGATCCCGAGAACGCGGTGTAGACCAGCTCACCGACGTAGGGGTGGCGCACGTGGATCGGCAGTCGATTGGCGAACTCGGCGACGTGACGGGCCTTGTCGATGTCGCGTATGTCCAGTTCGGGATCGACCCCCTGGGAGAAGAGATTGAGGGCCAGATTCACTACGTCGACGTTGCCGGTGCGCTCGCCGTTGCCAAAGAGCGTCCCTTCGACGCGATCGGCGCCAGCCAGGACACCCAACTCAGCCGCGGCGATGGCCGTGCCCCGGTCGTTGTGGGGATGCAGGGAGAGCACGACCGCGTCGCGTCGTTCGACGTGGCGCAAGAACCACTCGATCGCGTCGGCGTAGAGATTCGGGGTGTACATCTCCACGGTCGCGGGCAGGTTCAAGATGAGCGGGCGCTGCGGCGTGGGGTCGATGACGGCGATCACCTCGTTGCACACGTCGAGGGCGTACTCGAGTTCGGTGCCGGTAAAGCTCTCGGGCGAGTACTCATAGAGGAACGCCGTGTCGGGCGACGTCGCCTCCAGCGATCGGCACAACGCCGCGGCGTCGGTGGCGATCTTCTTGATCCCGTCGCGATCGAGGCCAAAGACGACCCTGCGCTGGAGGGTCGAGGTTGAGTTGTAGAAGTGCACAATGGCGGCCCTGGCCCCGTGCAGCGACTCGTACGTGCGGCGAATGAGGTCTTCACGGCATTGGGTCAGCACCTGAATGGTGACGTCCGGGGGCACCAGGCCCTCTTCAATGATCTGGCGCACGAAGTCAAAGTCCGGCTGCGAGGCCGAGGGAAATCCCACCTCGATCTCTTTAAAGCCCATCGCCACCAGGTGGGCGAACATCACGTTCTTACGTTCTGAGTCCATCGGGTCGATGAGCGCCTGGTTCCCGTCGCGCAGGTCCACGCTGCACCAGCGCGGTGCCTTGGTCAGGCGCCGGTCGGGCCAGGTGCGGTCGGGCAGCTCTACGGGCACGGTCGCTCGGTACTTGGCGTAGGCCATGGGGCTGGGCTGTTGCGGGCTGACCCTCATATCCATCCTTTCGCTAACGTCATCGAGAAACAAAAAACCCCCGCCAACGCGGGGGCAAGGGCGAGCAACGGCTCGCCCCCTTACAGCAGCAGTTCGCTCTGGCCAGTAGTCATCGCTTCATTCTACCTCGAAGTCGTGAAATGTCCAGAGAGCGCGCGGACTAACCTGAACCTTCGTGACCCTGCTCAAGAAACTCTTCAAAATGACGCTCCTCTTCGTCGTGGGTTCGATGGTGGCGGGCGTGGTGTCAAAAGTCAAGAATTCTAAGAAGGCCGCGCCGATCTCGGTCGAGGAGTGGCCGAGCGTTCCCCCTAACCCCGAGGCTTAAACCCCCGCGCGTTCGCGTGCACGATCAAAGGAGTACGCATGGCCAAGATGGAGTATCGCCGACTCGGGCGCAGCGGGCTCAAGGTCAGCGTCTTATCCTTTGGCAGTTGGGTCACTTTTGGTAACGCCAATCAGATCGAGACGACCCACCAGGCGGCGGAGTGCCTGTCGGCCGCCAAGGACGCGGGCGTGAACTTCTTTGACAACGCCGAGTCCTACTCAGCCGGTGAGTCCGAGCGAGTCATGGGCGCGGCCATTCGCGAACTGGGTTGGAAGCGCCACGAGTACGTTATCTCGACCAAACTCTTTTGGGGACTGCACGACATCCCCAACATGCGCAACACCCTCAACCGCAAGTACCTCGACCAAGCCATCGAGGGCTCGCTCGAGCGCTTCGACCTCGACTTCGTGGACCTGGTCTTTTGCCACCGGGCCGATCCCAACACGCCCATCGAAGAGACCGTGTGGGCGATGAGTGACATGGTCGAAAAGGGCCAAGCGCTCTACTGGGGCACCTCAGAGTGGACCGCGGACGAGATCCGAGCCGCCTACGACGTGGCCGAGCGCCACCATCTGCACAAGCCCGTCATGGAGCAGCCCCAGTACAACATCTTGTGGCGAGACCGCGTGGAGAAGGAGTACGCGCGCCTTTACGAGGACATCGGACTGGGCACGACCATCTGGTCACCTCTCTCCTCGGGACTGCTGACGGGCAAGTACCTCAACGGCGTGCCCGCGGGTTCGCGCGCGACGCTGCCCGGCTATGAGTGGCTCAAGTCGTCGCTCACGAACGAAGCGAGCAACAAGAAGGTCGCCGAACTGAAGAAGATCTCGGACGAACTCGACGTCTCGCTGGCCCAGTTCTCCCTCGCGTGGTGCACGAAGAACCCCCACGTCTCGACGGTCATTACCGGCGCCTCCTCGGCGGATCAAGTGCGCGAGAACATGACCGCGCTCGACGTCGCACCGCTCTTGAGCGACGAGGTGATGGAGCGCGTCGATCTCATCTCTTTGATGTAGGCCAGCCGTCGCTTCAGCGCAGGGCGATGAGGTGAATGTCCTGGATGCCGTCGGTGTCGCGCAACTGCTCAACGACCGAGGCCGGCGTGGGGTCCACGGTCGAAAGGACCATCAGGGCGGTCTTGGACTTGGGATCGGGGCCCACGGCCATCGACGCGATCGAGATATTCGCTCCACCGAGCGCCATGCCCACCCGCCCGATCATGCCAGGGCGGTCGTCGTTGTGCACCACCAACATCGACGCCGTGGGCGCGATCTCTACCGCGTGGCCGTCCACCGAAACAATGCGAGTCTCCACGCGAGTGCCAATGGTCATCAGCGTGCCCGACACCGCGTGGCCGTCCGAGCGCACGGTGATCAAGCTGATGTACTCCGCGGACGCCACCGAGGAGACCTCGGCGAAGGTGAGGTTGTGCTCGGCGGCGAGCTGGGGGGCGTTCACGAACGAGACGCTGGCGTGGCCCGTCGAACTCAACAGGCCCTTGAGCGCGCACAGCGTCAAGATCTTGGTGCCGGCGCCGGCCAGTTCGCCCGCATAGATCACTTCAAGGTCCGCGGGCTTGCCGTCGAGCAGTCCGCCGATGAATCGACCCAAGAGCTCGGCGAGTCCCATGAAGGGGCTCACCGAGTTCGACACGTCACCGGCCGACACGTTCACGGCGTAGGGCACGAAGTCACCCGCCAGGGCGAGTTCGACCTGTTCGGCGATCGTCACGCCGGCCTTGTCCTGGGCTTCAAACGTGGACGCGCCCAGGTGGGGAACGACGACCACCGACGAGAGTTCAAAGAGCGGCGACTCGGTCGTGGGTTCCTTCTCGAACACGTCCAGCGCAGCGCCTTGGACGTGGCCACTGCGAATGGCACTGGCCAAATCGGCCTCGTTCACGATGCCCCCGCGCGCGACGTTGATGATGCGCACCCCCGCCTTGGTGCGCTTGAGCGACTCGGCGTTGAACAGATTGGTCGTCTCTTTGTTCTTGGGCAAGTGAATCGTGATGAAGTCGCTCTCGCCCAGCAGTGCGTTGAACTCGACCAGTTCCACACCCATGTGGCGCGCGCGCTCTTCGGTGATAAAGGGGTCGTAGGCGACAATACGCATGCCAAAGGCGTGGGCGCGTTGGGCGACCAGCGCTCCGATCTTGCCCAGCCCCACGATGCCGAGCGTCTTGCCGTAGAGCTCGACGCCCTCCCATTTGCTGCGCTCCCACTTGCCGCTCTTTAACGCCGAGTGGGCTTGGGGGATGTTTCGAGCTTGGGCGAGCAAAAGAGCCATGGTCTGCTCCGCCGCGGAGACGATGTTGGACACCGGCGCGTTGACCACCATGACGCCGAGTTCGGTGGCCTTGGCGACGTCGACGTTATCCAGACCGATGCCGGCCCGGCCCACCACCACGAGGTCACTCGCCGCTTCGAGAGTCGACGCGTCCACCTGGGTCGCCGAACGGATAATCAGCGCGTGCGCGCCGCGTACCGCGTGAATTAACTCAACAGGACTAAGGCCCAAGCGGATGTCGACCTCGTGGCCCGCCTCGCGAAGCTTGTCGAGACCCGACGAGGCGATCTCTTCGGTCACTAGTACTCGGGCCACGGGCACCCCTTCATAAGTAGGTTCCAGACTAAAGCAAATCGGTGAAAAGTCAGCCCGCAACCACCAGCGCGGCCAAGCGCTCGAGGCCCTCGACGAGGTCGTCGTCGCCCAGCGCGTAACTCAGTCGAAAGAAGCCGGGGGCGCCGAAGGCCTCACCGGGCACCACCGCGATCTGGATGGTCTCGAGCAGCACCTCGGCCAGTTCACTCGAACTTTTCGCCACCCGCCCGCCCAGCGGGCGTCCCAGTAGAGCGCTCACGTCAGGAAAGCAGTAGAAGGCGCCGTCGGGTAAAGCGCAGTGCACCCCGTCAATAGCGTTCAACATCGTCGTCATGATCTTTCGGCGACGATCGAACGCCTCGCGCATCGCTTCCACGGCGAGCAGGTCGCCCGTCAGGGCGCTCACGGCGGCGCGTTGGGAGATGTTCGAGATGTTGGACGTGGTCTGGCTCTGGTAGTTGATCGCCGCGTCCATCACGTCGGGTGCGCTGATCATCCAGCCCACTCGCCAGCCGGTCATCGCGTAGGTCTTGGCCACGCCGTTCACGACAATCCACCGATCGCCCAGTTCGGGGGTGACCACGGGCAACGACACGTGGCGCGCGTCGCCGTACACCAAGTGCTCGTAGATCTCATCACACATCACCCAGATGTCGTGCTCGGCCGCCCAACGACCGATCGCCGCGACCTCCTCGGGCCGAACCACGGCGCCCGAAGGGTTCGAGGGCGAGACGAACATGAGCAGTTTGGTTTTCTTGGTTCGCGCGCGCTCGAGCTCTTCTACCGTCACCCGAAAACCGTTCGCCGGACTCGTCATGACCGGGACGGCCGTGGCCCGCGCCAGATAGACCGCTTCGGGGTACGTCGTCCAATAGGGCGCGGGAAGCAAGACCTCGTCGCCCGGGTTGAGCACGCTCATCAAGGCCGTGATGACCGCGTGCTTGCCGCCATTGGTCACCAGCACCTGACCGGCGCCGACCTTCAGTCCGCTGTCGCGCATGGACTTTGCGGCGATGGCCTCACGAAGCTCGCCCAGTCCCGCGGTGGGCGTGTACTTATAGTTCACCGGGTCGTAGCACGCTTTCGCGGCCGCTTCGACGATGTGCACCGGCGTGGGAAAGTCCGGCTCACCCGCGCCGAATCCGATCACGGGCTCGCCCGCGGCCTTGAGCGCCTTCGCCTTTGCGTCGACGGCCAGAGTGGCGCTGGGGGCTAAGCCGCCTAGCAGGTCACTTACTCTGGCACTCACCGATTCACTCCCGTCAATTTCCGTAAGAATAAGTCTATGAGTTCTTCCGACCCGTTAACGATTCCCGCCGAACTTCTTCCTCGCGATGGACGATTCGGATCGGGACCGTCCAAAATTCGAATGGAACAGTTGCACGCGCTCGTCGCTGACGGCACCACGTACCTGGGTACCTCGCACCGACAGGCTACGGTGCGCCACAAGGTCGGTGAGGTTCGCGAAGGCCTGCGCGAACTGTTCAGCTTGCCCGAGGGCTACGAGGTGTTACTCGGCAACGGTGGCACGACGTGCTTTTGGGACGCCGCCACGTTCCACCTCATCGCCCGCCACTCCCAGCACCTCAGCTTCGGCGAGTTCTCCTCGAAGTTCACCAGTGCCGTCAAGGCGGCACCGCACCTGTGCGATCCCCAGGTCATCGAGAGCGACGTCGGAAGCCATCCCCTGGCGGTGGCCGACGACAGTGTCGACCTTTACGCCCTCACCCATAACGAAACCTCGACCGGGGTCATGATGGAGATCCAACGCCCGGCGGGCGCGACGGGCCTCGTCGCGGTGGACGCCACGTCGGGCGCGGGCGGGCTCACGGTCGACCCGACCCAGTTCGACTGCTACTACTTCGCCCCGCAGAAGTCCTTTGCCTCCGACGGCGGGCTCTGGCTGGCCCTGTGCTCGCCCGCGGCCGTGGAACGCATTGAGACGCTGGCGGCGTCGGATCGTTGGACGCCGGCCTTTTTCGATCTCAAGATCGCCCTCGACAACTCCCGACTGAATCAGACCTACAACACGCCCGCTCTGGCGACGATCCACCTCCTCGCCTCACAGATCAAATGGTTCAACGACAACGGGGGCTTGAGTTTCAGTTCCGGCCGATCACGCCAATCAGCAGAGATTCTCTACACCTGGGCCGAGGCCTCGGACTTCGCCGCGCCGTTCGTGACCAATCCCGCGTATCGCAGCAATGTCGTGGGCACGATAGATTTTCGCGACGACGTCGACGCGACGTTGATCGCGAAGATACTTCGCGCCAATGGCGTCGTGGACACCGATCCGTACCGCAAGCTCGGTCGTAACCAGCTACGCATCGCGATGTTCCCGAGCATCGACCCCGAGGACGTGGCGTCGCTGCTGGCCTGCGTGAACTACGTGGTCGGCCACCTCTAAGCGGCGCGGGCGCGATCTAGTCGGTGTCGCCGCCCGAAATCTCCGAGACCTTTTGCTTGCCCGCCGACACGAAGGGCATCATGACGCGGAGTTTCGCGCCAATCTGCTCGATCGGGTGCTTCTTGCCCGCGTCGCGCAGTTCGCGGTAGCGCGGACGGCCGATCTCGTTCTCGAGGATCCACTCCTTGGCGAAGGAGCCGTCTTGGATCTCGGTCAAGATCTTCTTCATCTCCGCCTTGACGTCCTTGGTGATGACCCGAGGACCGCGCGTCAAGTCGCCGTACTCCGCGGTGTCCGAGACGCTAAAGCGCATGCCAGTGATGCCCTCTTCGTACATCAAGTCCACGATGAGTTTGAGTTCGTGCAGGCACTCGAAATACGCACTCTCGGGCTGATAGCCGGCCTCGACGAGCGTCTCGTACCCCGCGCGCACCAGGGCCGTCACGCCACCACAGAGCACGACCTGCTCCCCGAAGAGGTCGGTTTCGGTCTCTTCGGCGAACGTCGTCTCCAAGACCCCGGCGCGCGTCGCGCCGATGGCGTTGGCGTAGGCCAACGCGAGGTCGTGCGCGTGACCGGTGGCGTCGTGCTCGACGGCGATGAGCGCCGGTACGCCTCCCCCTTCGAGGTAGGTGCGCCGTACCAGGTGGCCCGGGCCCTTGGGCGCGATCATCGCGACGTCGACGTCCTGGGGCGGAGTGATCAGATTGAACCGGATGTTGAATCCGTGCGCGAACAACAGGCACTTACCCGCGCTGAGGTGCGGGGCGATGTCGGTGTCGTAGGTGCGCTTTTGCTCGGTGTCGGGCACGAGGACCATGATCACGTCGGCCTCGGCGCAGGCTTCGGCGATGGAGAGTACGCGCAGTCCGGCCGCCTCGGCCTTGGGCACCGAGGGTGACTCCAGGCGAAGCCCGACGCGCACGTCGTACCCGCTGTCGTGCAGGTTCAGCGCGTGCGCGTGGCCCTGGGAGCCGTAGCCCAGAACGGCGATCTTCTTCGCCTTCAAGAGCTCGGGCTTGGCGTCCTTTTCGTAGTACATCGTGGTCATCGTCAGAGTCCCTCTTTCAAAGCGGCGGGGGCCGACGCCGCTTGGCCGAGTCTCGGCAACGCCACGCGGCCCGTACGTTGGAGCGCCACTTCGGCGAAGCTCTCGAGCGACTTTTCGAGTTCGTCACACGCGCCAGGCGTACCCGCCAGCATCACGGTCACCGACAGGGCGTTCACGTCCACGATCGAGGCCCCCGCGTTGGCGACCACGTCCAAGACTTCTCTTCGATTGGCGTTGTCGACGCTGAGCGTGGCGAGGAGCAACTCTCGTTCGATGGCGTCGCGCGGCGCGAGGTCGGTGATCGCCACGACGTTCACGAGTTTGTCCAGTTGTCCCACGATCTGCTCCAGGGGCGCGGACTCGGCGTCCACGACGATGGTGACTCTCGAGAACCGCGCGTTCCCTTCCGACGGGGCCACCGCCAGGGAGTAGATGTTGAAGCCTCGACGCGCGAAGAGCCCCGCGATACGCGCCAGGACGCCGGGCTTGTTCTCGACCAGGACCGAGAGTATGTGGTGGCGCGCCGGCGCGCGGCCCGTCACGCCGAGGAACGGTTCGGGGCTCATCGCGCGTCGCCTCGTTGCAGCGGGTGCACAATGATGTCGTCGTTGCTGGCGCCCGCGGCCACCATCGGAAAGACTTTCTCTGCGGTATCGGTGCGAAAGTCGATGACGACGGGCACGTCGTTGACCTGATTGGCGATTTCGATGACGTCGTGCATCTCTTGAAGATTACGCGCGCGCAAACCCACGCAACCCATCGCCTCGGCCCACTTCACGTAGTCGGGTAGATCGGCGCTCAGGTAGACCTCGGAGTAGCGCTCCTCGTAGAACATCTCTTGCCACTGACGCACCATGCCCAGATACGCGTTGTTCATGATCGCGACCTTGATGGGTATGCCTTCGGCGCGCGCCGTCACGAGCTCTTGGGCGGTCATCTGAAAACAACCGTCGCCGTCGATGCACCACACCGTTCGCTCCGGACGTCCGACTTTGGCGCCGATGGCCGCGGGCACGCCAAAGCCCATGGTGCCCGCGCCGCCGGAGTTCACCCAGGTACCGGGCTCTTCAAACTCCCAGAACTGCGACGCCCACATTTGGTGCTGGCCAACGCCCGCGGTCACGATGGTCCCCGGCGCGGCCTTGGCGGCGATGGCCTTGATGACGTGCTGGGCCAGTAAGGGCCCCTCGGCGGTGGGTTCGTCGTACACGAGCGGGTAGCGCTCTTGCCAGGTGCGGATCTGTTTCCACCACACGTCGAGATTCTGCGGGGTTGCCTTGGCGGCGTCAAGGGCGCGAAGGGCGTCCGCGACGTTGGTCTGGAGCGCCACGTCGGCGCGGCGCACCTTGTTGAACTCGGCCCGGTCGATGTCCACGTGGATGACCTTGGCCCCGGCGGCGAAACTCGAGATCTGGCCCGTGACGCGGTCGTCGAAACGAGCACCGAGCGAGATCAACAGGTCCGCCTTTTGAATGGCCGTGACCGCGCTGTACATCCCGTGCATCCCGGGCATCCCCAGATGTAGCTCGTGCGAGTCGGGAAAGGCACCTCGCGCCATCAGCGTCGTGACGACCGGTATCTGGGTCCGTTCGGCGAAGGCCCGTAACTCCAGATGGGCCCGCGACTTCAATGTGCCGCCCCCGACGTAGAGGACGGGGCGCTCGGAGGCACCGATGAGCGCCACGGCGCGCGCCACGGCCTCGGGGTCAAGTGGCACCTCGGGACGGTACCCGGGTAGATCCAGCTCCTCGAGCGTGCTCGGGTACCACCACTCCATTTTCGATTGAGAGATGTCCTTGGGTAAGTCAATGAGCACCGGACCGGGTCGGCCGGTGGTGGCGAGGTGGAAGGCCGCCGCGACGACGCGGGGGATCTCGTGGGCCGATTGGATGAGAAAGTTGTGCTTGGTGATGCCCATCGTGATGCCGGTGATGTCGCACTCTTGAAAAGCGTCCGAGCCAATCGAGGCCGTGGCGACCTGACCCGTGATGACCACGAGGGGCGTAGAGTCCATGTGCGCGTTCGCGATGGGCGTAACGATGTTCGTCGCCCCCGGACCGCTCGTGACCATAGCGACGCCGGCTTTGCCGGTCGCCTGGGCGTAGCCCTCGGCCATGTGGCCGGCGCCCTGCTCGTGACGAACGAGGATGTGGCGGATCGAGGAGTCCAGAATCGGGTCGTACACCGGCAAAATGGCGCCACCGGGCAACCCGAAGATGGTGTCGACCCCTTCGTGCTCCAAGCTTTTGATCAGCGCTTGCGCTCCGGTCAGTTGCACTTCACTCCTTTCACGTCAGATAAGCAAAAAAGCCTCCCTTCCTTGGGAGGCTTCCGGTATACGTGTACGCGTGACTACCGGCGCCGAGCGCCTACTACCGTCAGAATCTCGCTACGCGTACTCACGTCAATAGTTTAGGCACAGTTGCGCCACACGCACAAGGGAGGTCATCGGGTCGTGACCGCGCCCTTGTCCGCGCCTTGGGCGAGACGGGCGAATTTCTCCAACACGCCCGACGTGTACCGGGGAGTAAATGGCGCCAGTACCATCGCGCGCGCCGCCAGTTCACTCGGGTCGACCAAGAGGTCGATCGACAACGTGTCCACGTCAATCACGATCTGGTCGCCGTCACGC
This sequence comes from Acidimicrobiales bacterium, assembly GCA_035533495.1. Classification (GTDB taxonomy): domain Bacteria; phylum Actinomycetota; class Acidimicrobiia; order Acidimicrobiales; family RAAP-2; genus RAAP-2. The sequence goes on from DATLTW010000026.1 coordinate 17,602, forward strand.
ACGAGTCCGATCGGTCCGCCGTCGAGCGCCTCGGGCGCGACGTGGCCCACACAGAAGCCGTGCGTTCCCCCACTAAAACGCCCGTCGGTGACAAGGGCGCAGTCCGCGCCGCGGCCGACGCCCTTCAGAGCCCCGGTGACGGCGAGCATCTCGCGCATGCCCGGGCCGCCCTTGGGCCCTTCGTAGCGAATGACGACCACGGTCTGAGGTTGGATCTCGTTGGCCATGATGGCCTTCATCGCCTGGTCCTCGCCGTCAAAGACGCGAGCGGCGCCAACGAAGCGAAGCTCGTCCAAACCCGCGACCTTCACGACTGCCCCGTGGGGGGCCAAAGATCCCCGTAGTACCGCGATGCCGCCCTGGAGGTGGATAGGACGACCGATCTCGCGTACCACGTTGCCGTCGGGCGGCGGCGCATGATACGCCTCTAAGTTCTCGGCCATCGTTTTGCCACTCACCGTCATGACGTCACCGTTGAGGCGATCGTTCTCCAAGAGGTGCTGGAGGACAACGGGCAGACCACCAATGAGATCCAGGTCGCTCATGTGGTACTTACCGTGGGGCTTCATGTCAGCGATGTGCGGCACGCGCTTGGCGATTCGGTTGAAGTCGTCGAGTTCGAGATCGACGCGCGCCTCGTGGGCAATCGCGAGCAGGTGCAACACCGCATTGGTCGAACCGCCCAGCGCCATCACCACCGCGATGGCGTTCTCGAACGCCGACTTCGTCATGATCTGGCGAGCGTTGATGCCCTGGTCCAACAGATTGAGCACCGCCAGGCCCGAGTCGTAGGCGAACTGGTCACGACGACCGTCAATCGAGGGCACGGCGGCACTGCCGATGAGTGACATGCCCAACGCTTCGGCGACGCTCGCCATGGTGTTCGCGGTGAACATGCCCGCACAACTGCCCTCGCCGGGACAGGCCGCGCACTCAATGGCCCGGAGCTCTTCGTCACTCAGCGCCCCCACGGCGTTGGCCCCGATCGCCTCGAAGACCGACACGATGTCGAGCGCTTCGCCATTGAGCTCACCGGGCATGATCGTGCCGCCGTAGAGAAAGACACTGGGCACGTTGAGGCGGGCCGCCGCCATCAACATGCCCGGCAGCGACTTGTCGCACCCGGCCAGGGTTACCATCGCGTCAAAGCGCTCGGCGTGCATCATGACTTCCACCGAATCAGCGATGATCTCACGAGAAACGAGCGAGGCGTGCATGCCCTCGTGGCCCATCGAGATACCGTCCGACACGGCGATCGTCACGAACTCAAACGGGACTCCTCCCGCGTCACGAACGGCAGCCTTAGAACGCTTGGCCAAACGCGCGAGAGGCAGGTTGCACGGCGTCACTTCGTTCCAACTCGACGCGACGCCGATTTGGGGCTTGGTCATGTCCTCGTCGCCCAGCCCCATCGCGCGCAGCATGGCTCTTGCCCCCGAGCGACTCTTGCCCAGGGTTACATCAGAACTTCGAGGCGTGGGGTGGTTGGTCATAAGCGAAGTCTAGAAAACGACACCGCCCCGTAACCAATATCGCTAGCGTCGGGCCTGGAGTTCGGCGATCACGGCCTTGCCGTTGGCCTGACCATTCGTGAACTTCATGACCAGACCGATGAAGAACTGGGCCAGCTTGTCGTCGCCGTCTCGGTAGCGAGCCCACTCGTTGGGGTGTTGGGCGATCAGTTCGCTCACGGTGTCACTCAGCGCGCCGGTGGAGAGCTGCTCGAAGCCTTTGGTCTTGGCGATGTCGCCGGGCTCTCCTCCGTGGGCTAAGAGCTCGAAGAGCACAGTCTTGGCCTGCGTGGCCGAGAGTTGACCGCTCTGTTCCATGGTGAGCGTCGCCACGAACGCGTCCCGCGAGAGATTGGCAATGTTCTCGATGCCCGCGGCGAGCTCGTTGGCGGCTCGAGCCATCGCCAAAGGGGCGTCGACCTTCGCGTCGATGGCGGCGAGCACGTAGTCGTCGAATCCCAGATCGACCACGACTTCGAGGGCGTCGAGTTGGGCCGCGTTCGGACTCGTCAGGCGGGCCAACAGCGTGGCGCGCCGCTCGGCCGGCATTGCCCCCAAGGTGCCACGAACGCGCTCGAGCCACGCCCCGTCGGGCACCACGTCCACGAGGTCGGGCTCTCGAAAGTATCGATAGTCGTCGGCCTCTTCCTTGGTGCGCATGGTGGATGTCGCGCCGAGGTTCTCGTCCCAGTGACGGGTCTCTTGACGCACGGTGCCCCCACTTTCGATCAGTTCGAACTGACGCGCCGCCTCAAAGTCGATGGCCCGTTGCAGACTTCGTAGCGAGTTCAAGTTCTTGACTTCACATCGGGTGCCGAGCGGCTGGCCGACCCGGCGCACCGACACGTTCGCGTCGATGCGCATCGAACCCTCTTCCATGCGTCCGTCCGAAGCGCCCGTCGCGATCAAGATACCGCGAAGTTCCGAGGCGTAGAGATGGGCCTGGGCGGAACTGCGAATGTCGGGTCCCGACACGATCTCCACCAGCGGCACGCCCGAACGGTTGTAGTCAACGAGAGAGCGATCGGCGCCGTGGATGCGCCCACTCCCTCCCAGGTGGGTGGATTTTCCGGTGTCCTCTTCTAAGTGGGCGCGCTCGATCGAAACGCGCGAGCCGTCGGGCAGGTCCAGATAGCCGCCCGCGTTAATCGGTAGGTCGTACTGACTGATCTGATAGTCCTTGGGCATATCGGGATAGAAGTAGTTCTTTCGGTGGAAGGTCGACGACGCGATGGTGGAGTGCAGTGCCAAACCGATGGCCATCGCTAAGTCCACCGCGCGCACGTTCAACACCGGCAACGAACCGGGCAGCCCGAGACACACCGGACAGACCTGGGTGTTGGGCGCGGCGCCAAAGGCATTGGCGCAGCCACAGAACATCTTGGTCGTGGTCTTGAGTTCGGTATGGACTTCGAGTCCCACCACCATCTCCCAACCCGGCGCCAACGTCACGGGCGCCCGTCCGCGAGTTCGAGGACCCGCGCCGCGGCGAGGAGCTGGGCCTCGCTGCGCCCGGGACCGAGCAGCTGCACACCGATCGGCAGGTCGCACTCCCCGGTGCCAAAGGGCACCGAGATCGCGGCGTCGCCGGCCAGATTGGTGGGAATCGTGTAGACGTCCGAGAGGTACATCGCCATCGGGTTGGCCGTCTTCGCGCCAAATTTAAAGGCCACCGTCGGCGTCGTCGCGCCCACTAAAAGGTCGACTTGTTGGTACGCGCGGCGAAAGGCGTCGATCATCTGGGTGCGGACCTTAAGGGCCTGGCCGTAGTAAGCGTCGTAGTAACCCGCCGAGAGCGCGTAGGTGCCGAGCATGATGCGACGTTTGACTTCGGCGCCAAAGCCCAGGGTCCGCGTCGCCTCGTTCATCGCCGCCACGTCCTGGGCGTCGACGCGCAGTCCGTAGCGCACGCCGTCGTAGCGCGCCAAGTTGCTCGAGGCCTCCGCCGGCGCAATGAGGTAGTACGCACTGAGACCCAATCGAAATTCGGGCACGGCGAGCTCCACGATCGTGGCGCCCGCGTCGCGCAGCGCCTCGGCCGCTCGATGCACCGACGCCACGACTTCATCCTCGGCCCCTTCGAAGAGTTCACGCACGAGGCCGATCCGTTTCCCCGCAACCCCGTCTTTCAGATGCGCCACCAGTGAGGGCGCGGGCTCGGGGAGTGAGGTGGAGTCCAGGGGATCGTGGCCGGCTATCACTTCGAGCAGTAGCGCCGCGTCGGCGACGTTCTTGGCCAACGGGCCGATCTGATCGAGCGAGCTAGAAAAGGCGATGAGACCGTAGCGCGACACGAGGCCGTACGTCGGCTTCAGACCCACGAGTCCACAGAGCGCGGCCGGTTGGCGAATCGAACCGCCCGTGTCCGAACCGAGTGCCAGGGAGGTCATGTCGGCCGCCACCGCCGCGGCCGATCCGCCCGACGAGCCACCCGGCACCCGCGAAGGATCGAGGGGGTTGCGCGTCGGGCCGTAGGCCGAGGTCTCGGTGGACGAGCCCATGGCGAACTCGTCCATGTTGGTCTTGCCCATCACGACCGCGCCCGCGGCAATCACCCGATCGACGACGGTGGCGTTGTAGGGCGCGAGCCAGCCCTTAAGAATCCGCGAGCCCGCGGTCGTGGGGACGCCCTCTTGACAGAGATTGTCCTTCAGGGCCAGCGGCACGCCGGCCAACGCTCCGGCGGGCTCGCCACGGGCGATCCGCTCGTCTACTCGCCGCGCGGCCTCGCGCGCGCCCGCTTCGTCGACGAAGAGAAAGACGTTGAGCTCTTCGTTCTTGGCGTGTATGGCCGCCAGTGACGTGGCCATCTCCGACTCGGCGCTTCTCGCGCCGCTTTGGACGTCGCTGGCGATCTGGCGCGCGCTCTTCACGGTGCCTCGCCAATGATGCGCGGCACGGCAAATCGGCCGTCTTCGGCGTCAGGGGCCATCGCCAGCACGGCGTCGCGCGAGATGCTCGGTCGCAGCACGTCCTCTCGCACCACGTTGATCAGTCCAAAGGGGTGCGCCGTCGCCACGACGCCCTCGAGATTCAACGCCGCAATGTCCTTGGCGTGTTCGAGGACCTGACCGAGCTGTTCGGTGAAGAGATCGAGCTCCGCCTCGCTCAACGTCAAGCGCGCGAGTTTGGCGACCTTCGCGACGTCCTCTCGTCGCAGCGGTGAGGCCATTACGAAAGAACTCGGGAGAGAAAGTCCAAGGTCAAGGACTCGACGAGCTCCTGGTCGTTATCTATCGTCGCCACGTGGTACGAGTTCTCAAGCCAGACGCGCTCGACCGGCCCCGAGACCCTCGCCATGAGTTCATCACCGTTGTCCGAGGTGACCACGTGATCCTCTCGGCTCGAGATCAACAAGATTGGCGCGGTGATCGCTGACAGGTGTTCGTTCACGCTCTCTAAACCCTCAGAGAGGCTGAGCACGGGCACCAGAGGCGTGGCGTCGTAGCCGACGTTGACGTCGGCCCCCTTCTTGATGTCCGAGCCGATCGATTCCGCAGTTTCGACGCCGGCCTCTAGTAGTTGGCGAATTCCTTCCAACAACTCACCGGGCAGCGGCTTGACGACCGGGTTGATAAGGACGCATCCTGCGACCGTCGGGCGATTCTCGGCCACGTGCGCGCCCAGACCCCCGCCCATTGAAATGCCCACCACCGCAACCCGATCACAGCGTGCGCTCAGCGTGTCGTACGCCTCGACGGCGTCCCTCGACCAGTCGGCCCACGTGGTAGTGATCATGTCTTCTACCGTCGTCCCGTGTCCGGCGAGACGCGGCAGTTCGACGCTGTACCCAGCCTCGGCCACCCGTTCGCCGATCGAACGCATCGTGACGGGATTGCCGGTAAAGCCGTGTAGCACCAGCACCCCCGAGGAGTTGCCGTGATGAGAAAAGGGCTCACAGCCCGGCAGAATGTCAACGCTCATAGGCCTCAAGACTACCGGCAGCGTTCGATCGACTCCTTGGCTCGGGCGCGCGGAACCGAACGCATGAAGGTCGCGGCCACCAGTCCGATGGCGGCCACGCAGGCCCCGATGACGAACGACGTATGAAAGGTGGCGAGGAGTGCCGGGCCGGAGTGCGCGTGGGCCAGACCCCGTCTTCGTGCGATCGACTGCTGGACGGTCTCGAGGACTTGGATGCCCGCCACTTCGCCCACTTGCATGGCGAGCAACTGCGCGGCCGACATCACGCCAAACTCCGTGACTTTGACCTCGTTAGCCATCACCGAACTCGTCGAGGGCATCGCCACGCCCATGCCGAGTCCCGAGAGGGCCAGGGCGATGATCACGAACCACACGCCCGAACTGGGCTGGAGCAGCGCGAAGAGTCCCAACGAGGCAGCGAGAAAGGCCGCGCCCGCCACGGCGCTACGCCGCTCGCCGATTCGAATCGCCACGTACCCCGCGATCGGCGAGGAGAGCGCGAACGTGAGCGGTCGAGCGATCGCCAGGGCCCCCACTCGTGAGATTGAGTAGCTGTAGCCCTGCTCCATGAGAAGGGGGAACAAGAAGAACGCGCCGAAGTAGGCGAAGTTCGCCGTTGCTCGAAGAATGAGGGGCATCACGAAGTTTCGCCGTCGAAAGTAGTACGCGGGAATGAGCGGATTCGCCGCGTGATTGAGTCGATAGATGAACACGAAGGCCGAAGCGACGCTGAGCACGAAGGCGCCCAGTGTCCACGCACTGGTCCAACCGAGCGAAGGTCCGATCGAAAGTCCCAGCATCAAGACCGTCACCGCGATCGAGAGCGACCAACTGCCGATCCAGTCCAACTTCTTGAACTCTTGACGGGCCGTCGCCTTCTTTGCTGCCTCCTCGTCGTCGAAGCCGCGCCGGTTCGGCAACACCGTAATGACGACGCCAAAGGCCACCACGATGAAGATCAGTTGGAACCAAAAGAGCGCGCGCCAGCCCAGGGCGGCGATGATGGGCGAGCCGAGCGAAAGACCAATGACGGGCCCGCCCGCGCCCACCAGACTCCACCAACCCATCGCTTTGACCCGCTCCTCGCGAGAAAAGACCGTGTTGATCAGCGCTCCCGACGCGGTGCCGGTCGCCGCACCCTGGACCCCGTCGAGCGTGCGCGCCAAGAGCAGCATGTCGACGTTGTGCGAAAGCGCAGTCAGAATGGCCGAGACCATCGCGCCGATCAGCCCGAAGAGGTAGAGACGGCGGTGGCCAAAGATGTCGCCGGTCTTGCCAAGAATCGGCGCCGCCAGCCCGTAGGCCAGCAGTGGACCCACCATCGTCCAGGTCAGCACGGTCACCGTGGTGTGGAACTGTGCGGCCACCGTGGGCAGCGCGACGATGAACACGGTGAAGGTGAAATTGAGCGCGAAGAGTCCGGCGAGCAGACTCCACAAGACCCACCACGGGTACTTCGAGGAGGCCGTGGCCCTGTCTTGGACGCGCTGGCGAAGCAGCAAGAACCAGTTGAGATCGCTGCCCGCTTCACTGCCCAGCGTGCCAAAGGCGGCACTGGCCGGATCGGTGCGCGCGTTTAAAAGTCCGTCCGGGTCCTCACGATCGAGGTGCGCCAGCGGAACTTCATCGCTCACTAGAGCAAAGTGGGCAGTTGCTCGGCGAGCTCACTCACCGACCAGCGGTCGTTCTTCTCGAGCTGCTCGGTCATCGTCCAGTTCTGGAATTTTCGCACGGTGCCCCCCTGGACGAAGAAGACCTGTCCGGTCGCCGCGCAGTCCTCCATCGCCAGGCACGCCACCAGCGGCGAGATGTTGGCGGGATCCCACACGTCAAAGACCGCGGCGTCGGCCGGCTTGACGACGTAGTCCGAGAGTCCGGGCGTCGACTCGGTCATGCGCGTACGCGCCGCGGGCGCGATCGCGTTGACGCGCACGCCGTACCGACCGAGCTCTTCGGCGATGATGACAGTAAAGGCGGCGATCCCCGCCTTGGCCGCGCCGTAGTTCGACTGTCCGACGTTGCCCAAGAGTCCCGAAGTGGACGACGTGTTGATGATCGACGCCTTGACGACCTTGCCGGCCTTGGCCTGTTCGCGCCAGTACGTGGCCGCGTGGCGAGACGGCACGAAGTGGCCCTTGAGGTGCACGTTGATCACCGCGTCCCAGTCCTCTTCACCGAGGTTCACGAGCACGCGGTCGCGCAAGATTCCCGCATTGTTGACCAGGACGTGCAGGTCGCCGAAGTTCTCGAGCGCGCACTGGACCAAACGCTCCCCGCCCTGCCAGGTGGCCACGTTGTCGTGGTTCGCCACGGCTTTTGCGCCCATAGCGCGGATCTCGGCGACGACCTCCTCGGCGGGCGTGGCCTCTTGGGATGAGCCGTCGAGGCCTCCCCCGAGATCGTTCACCACGACCTTGGCGCCTTCGGCGGCGAAGAGCAGCGCGTGTTCGCGCCCAATACCTCGCCCGGCTCCGGTGATGATGGCGACGCGGCCCTCAAGTGCTCCCATGGAGTCCCCCTAATTGATGTAGTGCAACGATTGTAACGACGAACGGCCAGTCACTATTGAAGACCTCGGCGCCAGAAGTACGGGGGCCGCGCGTGCGCGTGGTAGTGGTCGGGGATATTTCGCATGTGATCGTCGATGGTCCAGGGCGTCGCCGCGAACTCCTCATTGGCCACGACGGCCAACGCGTCGTGCAGGTGGCGCCTCACCTCGGGCGGCGGCGCGGCGTCGTGCCCGCGCCACACCACCATCGGCACCAGACAGACCTCACAGTCGCCGATCCAACACGTGTCGTCTTCAAAGTAACGCTTGGTGACGACGGCGGCCTCGCAAAGTTCGCAATCGCCGATCATCTGACGGCCAAGGTGACGTGGGAGTGCCACGCCACCTCGGTGCCCGCGACCGGACTCTGCGAGACCACGATCGTCCACTTGGGGGAATTGTGGTTTGGTCCGGTGGTCGAAAACCACAGTTGGGCCAGGCGCATCGCGGCGTAGACCTGAGCCTGGTCGTCACCGACGACGTTGGGCACCGCCCGCAGTCCCTCACCGGCCAGGGTCGTGGTCGTGGTCCCGGAGGTCGGTGTCGTGGTGGTGGTCGTGGTCGTGGCCCCGGTGGCGGGCCCCTTGGAGAGCGAGAGCACCACCGTCGCCTCGCGGGGCACCGAGGTCGGATTGACGCTCTTTTTGTAGAGCACGCGAACGACACCATTGAGCGCGATCGTGCTCGAGTTGATCTCGGCCGACGAGGGACACTGCGCGATGACGTGCAGCGCCGAAAGCTGCGTCGTGGCGCTCACGCACGTCTCGCCAAGCAGGTTCGTGGGCATCGTCACCAGTACCGGCCCCTCGGACACGCTCACCGTAATGACCTGACCCGCCTTCGCGCTGGATTCCGCCAGCGGGGACTGGCTGACGATGTCGTTGGCCGCGAAGCTTGTCGAGTGCACGCGCTGGTTCACCGTCACGGTGAAGCCGTCACCCGCGAGCCTCGAAGACGCCTGGGTGAGTGTGAGCCCGATCAAATTCGGTACCGACTGTTTCTTCGTGAAGAGACCTGACTTCCACGCGGCGCCCGCGCCGATCGCGGCGACCACGATCACCAGTGCCGCGATGAGAAAGCCCCATCGGCGCCGGGGCGTGCGTGGTAGATCGTACGGTGAGCGATCGAACCGAGGGGTGCGTCCCAGGGTGCCCCGGGGGCCCTGCGCGCCACCCCCGTCAACGGCGGTGCGGCCCCGGGGCACGTGGGCGAACCCACCGCCCGACCCCGGCGCACCGCCCACGATCTGATCGGGCGACGGCGCGCGAAAGCCGATGGAGTGTCGTGGTTCTCGTGGCTCGAAATTCGCCAAGAGCGGGAGCGGCTCGCTGCCGGGTCGAACCACCAACGGCGCGACGTCGCCAATGACGGCGCTCAGTCGTGCCGAGAACTGTTCGGCGTCGAGGCGAAGCCGAGGGTCCGGTACCGCCGCTTGGGCGAGGATCATGTCGAGCGTGCCGAGTTCTAGTCGCACCGGCAGCGGCGCGTTCAGTCGAGCGCGCAAAACGGCCTCGGGCGTTGAGCCCTCGAAGGCAACGCTGCCGGTCACGGCTTCAAAGAGGATCAGCGCCAGGGCGTAGACGTCACTCTTGGGATTCGCGGGTTCGCCCACGGCCTGCTCGGGCGAGAGGTAGCGCGCGTCATCGAGCGTCATTCGCTCGCGGTACGTCGTGGCGAGTCCGGCCAACGCGATGTCACTCAGGCGTACTCGACCCTCGTCGTCAAACAGGAGTTTCGAGGGCGAGAGCGAACCGTGCACGAAGCCGTGCTCGTGGACGTAGCCCAACGCACTGGCCACGTCGCGGCCCAGGCGCGCGCCGTCGTCCACGCCCAGGCGACGCCCCGCGCTGAGCACGTCCTCGAGCGATCCACCGCTCAAGTACTCACTGATCATGAAGATTGCACCGGACTCTTGGCCCCCGTCAAAAACGCGCGCCAGGTGGGGGTGACTTAAGGTCGAGGCGCGAATTATGTGATCGCGAAAAGCACGGCGAACCTCTTCGTGCGCCGCGAGATCCGCCAAGAGAACCTTGACCACGACGTGGCGATGCAAGGAGAGATCTTCGGCCGCGTAGACCTCGGCGGTCTGGCCCACACCGAGCAGTTCAAGGATTCGATAGCGCCCCGCCAGGGTGTAGCCGAGGGAAAAGGTTGGCGCCATCGGCTAAACCCTAGTAAAAGCGTGTGTCCTAATTGGACCCACCGGTTTACCTTGATCAACTGAGCCAAGTGGTTCAGTGATGCTTGTTCACCGTCCGACTTCCTCGACAATCATCCGTCTAGGTCCTCGGTTCCGACCCAGTGCCCTCATCACGGTGTCGTGGTGGTTGTGCGGGTGACGATCGGCTCTTCCCGCGTACTTGGCGGTGCAGATCCTTAAGGGATCAGACTGTGGTGAGAAGTAAAGAGCGCTTGGCGGTTGGCGCCGTGCCCGTAGGCGACTCGCCGGGATGCCAACGGGCCAAGTTAATGGCCGCGTTGAGGTCACGGTCGATGACCAAATAACAGACGTCGTACGAGTAAGTCCGTTGCGACAGGTTCAGTTCGTCCTTGACCTCACCACAACCCGAGCAGGTCTTAGACGACGGGAAGAACCGATCGACCATTCGCACCTCGACCCCGTGCCACTTGGCCTTGTAGAGGATTTGGCGAGAGAGTTCTCCCATCGCGGCATCGGAGATGGACCGGGCCAGGCGTGGATTCCTCACCATTCCCGCGACGTTGAGATCTTCGAGTGCGAGTACCTGGGCTCTGGTCACGACAGTCTTGGAGGCTTGGTGGACCAAGTGCCGTCGGTTATTGGCGACCTTTCGATGAGTCTTGGCGAGTCGTTCCCTCGCTCGTTGGCGACCCTTGGACCCTGGCGTGGTTCTGGCCAGAGCCTGGTTCGCCGCCTTGAGCTTGGCTAGCGCTTTTCCTAATGTTTTCACCCCCTCAAAGTCCTCGAAGGGGGTGCCGTTTGCGTCAGCCGCGACCGCGAGGGACGTGATTCCCCGGTCGACGCCGACAGGAACAGCGTGACGGGTGCTGCGACTGCGCTCGGCCTGGTGCAGTTCGGCGGCCACGCCCGTCAGCGAGACAGTCCACCGCCCCGCGCGCTGGGTCAATGTCGCCGAGTAGACGTGGAACCGTCCAGCGTCGATCATTCGCCGAACCTTACGGCTAGTCCCGAAGATTTTGACCGGTCCGAGCTTGGGTAGTCGAAGGTGCCTGGCGCCGCTGAATCGGATTGGATGTTTCGATGGTGCCTGGTCTGGTGTGGCGTGATTGCGGAGACGAAAGCTCGGCGTCACCTTTCCTTTGACCTGGAAACTGGGAAAGCCAACGGACGACCCGCTTCGCTTGCCATTCCTTGACGCGGAGAAATTCTCGAGGGCGTGTGCTGCGTCCACGCTGGCGCACTCGAAGACGTCACAGGGCAACTCGTGTCGCCACGACAGACCTCTGCTGCCGTCCTCGCTGATCGGCGAGTCTTCGGCCAAACCATTTTTCCAAGTGTTGAATTCGTTGATAAAGGAGAACCCCGACCATGAGAGCGAAGGAGTGAATAGTTCGATCGCTGCTTCGCGGTCTGGGGATGCCTCCCGCTCAGTCGACCGGGCCTCAAGATTGGCCTTCACTCCGGCCAAGTGGTGATTCACCGTGAAGCGGCGAGCGCCGGCACATTCTGCGAGCAGTTCCCGCTGTTCGAGGTTGGGATCAAGGGCGAACTGGAAAGTCACCGCGCGCGAGAGCACCCGACCGCTGTGCGAGATCGGCCCAGTAGCTGTTGTCGTGGCCATGAATCTGATTCTCACCCACGGCTGTCACATGACACTCGATGACGTCCACAGGTAAAGGCAGACCTAGTCGAGCGTACTGGTCCAGGCGCCGGTGCGAAGAAGCGTTTCGAACTCGCTCGCGCCCACGCGGGGTATCCCCAACTCTTCGGCCTTGACGAGCTTGGACGCACCGGGGGCCTCGCCGACCACCACGCAGTAGGTCTTTTTCGATACCGACCCCGGCGACGTCCCCCCACGCTCGACGATGGCGGCTTCGGCCCCGTCACGCGAGTAGCCCTCGAGCGATCCGGTGACGACCACGGCCCTGCCCTGGAGTGTCGCCTCGAGGACTCGATCGCCTTGGGGTTCGACCAGCGCGAGTCCGTCGGCGACGAAACGCGCCACGCGCTCGCGACTCTCTTCTTCGCGACAGTACTGATACACCGACTGGGCGATGACCGGACCGACGCCGGCGAGCGCTTCGAGTTCTTCGAGCGGCGCGCTCGCCAAGGCGGCGTAGCTGCCAAAGCGCGTCGCGAGTTCTCGCGCCGCGACGGGACCCACATGTCGGATGCCCAATCCCACGAGCACCCGACTGAGCGCCGTCGACTTGGCCCTGTCGATCTCGCGTACGAGCGACGTGGCCGAGAGCTCGCCGAGCCCCTCCAAGGCGGCGAGGTCCTCGACCCGCAACGTAAAGAGGTCGGCCACGTCACTGACGAGACCCGCGGCGAGCAACTGCGCGGCGCGCTGTTCACCGAGACCCTCGATGTCGAGCGCGCCGCGTGAGGCGAAGTGAACGATCTGTTGGAGTAGCTGCGCCGGGCAAGCCGGATTCACGCAGTAGGTGTCACTCTCGTCGCCCGAGCGCTCGAGTGGCTGACCACAGTCGGGACAGTTCGTGGGAAACGTCCACTTCTTCGCCCGGCGCCGGCCCGGTTCGGCCACCGCGCTCACCACTTCGGGTATCACGTCGCCGGCCTTGCGCACGATGACGAGATCGCCCGGTCGCACGTCCTTGGCGGCCACCTGGTCTTGGTTGTGCAAGGTGGCCATCGACACGGTCGAACCGGCCACGACCACCGGCTCGAGCACCGCGAAGGGCGTGGCCCGACCCGTTCGCCCGATGGACACCTCGATCGCGAGCAATCGAGTCGTGCGCTCCTCGGGCGGTAGTTTGCGCGCGATCGCCCATCGGGGAGCGCGACTGGTAAAGCCCAGTCGTTCGCGTTGGGCGAGGTCGTCGAGTTTGACCACCACCCCGTCGATGTCGTAGCGAAAGTCGTGTCGATGCTCTTCGTACCAGTCGCTTCGAGCGACCATGGCCTTGGCCCCCACTTCCAAACGCGTCTCCTTTGCGGTGAGAAAGCCCCACTCGGCGAGTTGACGGATCGTGTCGAGGTACTTCGTGAAGGAGAACGTTTCGGTCACATCAACGAGTTGGTAGGCGAGGAACGAAAGCGGTCGCTGGGCGCTCACCCGCGGATCCTTCTGTCGCAAACTGCCCGCCGCGGCGTTGCGGGGGTTGGCGAACTCCTTGGCGCCCTGGTCTCGCTGGCGACGGTTCAAATCGTGAAAATCATCTCGGGCGAGAAAGACTTCACCGCGAATTTCGAGGCGACCGATGGAGACGCCCGGCAACGTCGCGGGGACGTTGCGGATCGTTCGCACATTTTCGGTCACGTCTTCACCGACCCGACCGTCACCGCGGGTCGCCGCTTGATCCAGCGCACCGTTTTCGAACGTGATGGACAGCGCCAGTCCGTCGATCTTGGGCTCGACCGCAAAGCTCAACGTCTCGGCGTCACTCCCCACGCCCTTGGCCACACGTTCGGCCCACTGGTGCAGTTCGTGCGCGTCAAAGACGTTGTCGAGGCTCAACATCGCCTCGGCGTGTACCACCGCTTGGAAGAGCGTGGTGTCGCGCGCGCCCACCTGCTCAGACACCGAGTCGGCGACGCGAAGTTCGGGGTGCGAAGCTTCGAGCGCGCGCAGTTCGCGTACCAGTACGTCGTAGTCGGCGTCAGGAATATTCGGCGTGTCGTGGATGAAGTAGGCCTCGTTGTGACGAGTGATTTCGCCGCGCAGCCACGCGGCGCGCTCGGCCGGGGTCACGAGTTCGTGACGATCGCCGCGCCTTCCACGACCGTGGGATCATCGACTCGATACATAACCACCGACTGGCCGGGCGCGACCGGACGCGAGGGCTCGTGCAGGTCGAGCCACCAGCGCCCTTGATGACGCAGCGTGGCGAGCTGGGGTCGGCCGTGCGCGCTGCACTGGGCCAGGACCGCGTCCCCGTCGCTCAGGCGCCGGCGAGCGAAGGTCAACGAGCTCTCCTCAAGACCCAAGGAGGTGACCAAGATCTCTTCGAGAAGGCCCACCTCCACCCGCCGGGCCACCAGGTCCACCCGCGACACGTAACGCTTTTGGCCATCTCGGCCCGGCAACACCCCGCGACGCTGCCCCACGGTCATCAGTTCCGCGGCGGCGCTTTGGCCGAGCTCTTCGCCGGTGCGTGCGTCGACGATCGTCGCCGAGGTCAACGGGGCGCGCTGGCGCAAGAAGACTTCGCGGCCCTTGGAAGCTTCGATGAAACAGACGTCTTGACTGTCGGGCTTGTCCCACGTGCGCAGTCCCAAACGTTCCGCGTGAACTCGCACGTCGCTCTTCTTTAAATGTCCGATCGGCAAGAGCAAAACGGCGAGCTGCTCGGCGCCTAAGTACCCCAGGACGTAGCTCTGATCCTTCTGGTCGTCGGCGCCGCGAATGAGGTAGTGCGACCCCTCGCGCTCAACGACCTGGGCGTGATGTCCGGTCGCGACCGCGTCAAAACCGAGCCGCCGAGCCCGCTCGAAGAGCAGGTCGAACTTAATATGACGATTGCACTCGATGCAGGGATTGGGCGAGCGGCCCGCCAGGTGTCCCTCGACGAAGGGCGTCACCACGTGGCGCTCGAACTCCTCGGTGTAGTTAAAAACGTGATGATCGACGCCCAGCGTCTGGGCCACCCGCCGCGCGTCGTCCACGTCGGCGACCGAGCAGCACCCCGAGTCACTGGCCCCGCCCCAGAGCTTCAACGTGGCGCCCACCACCTGGTGCCCTTGCTCGAGCAAGAGTCCGGCCGCAACCGACGAATCGACACCTCCGCTCATGGCGACGAGAACTTTCACGGCTCCAGTCTGCCAGGCGCTGAGCGAACTAGGCCTCGGATCTCAATCGGTAGACCACCGACGAGAGAATCCGAATGAGCGCGTCCACGTCCGCGTCAGTGGTCTCTGCGCCCATGGTGAACCGGATCGAACCCCGTGCGCGCTCGGGCGACACGCCCATGGCCGCCAGCACGTGACTCTGCGTGGCGGCGCCACTCGAACAGCTCGCCGCCGCCGACGCGCAGACCCCCTCTTGATCCAACAAGAACAGCAGTTCGTCACTGGCGAGTCCCTCGAAGGTCACGTGCACCGTGCCCGGCACCCGAGCCGCACCCGGCGCGGTGATCTCACAACCCGGCAGAAAGCTCAGTGCCGCCATCAACTTTTCCTGATAGTCCAGGACGCGATCGTTGACTTCGCTCAAGTCGCGCTTGGTCAAGCGCAGTGCGGTCGCGAGCCCGACGGCCGCCGCCACGTCCACGGTGCCGCCCCGTCGGCCGCGTTCTTGTCCCCCGCCGGGGATCACCGGGTCCAGCGCGACGTCGTTTCGATCAATGAGCGCTCCGCTGTTGACCGGACCCCCGAGTTTGTGCCCACAGATCGAAATGAGGTCGATGGACGCGGTGATAGTGGACAAGCTCGACCACGGCGCCGCCGCGACTGCGTCGGTGTGGGTCGTCACGCCCCCGGGAATCAAACTCTTCGAGATGGAGCTGACGCCATCCAGGGGCTGGCGCACGCCCGTCTCGTTATTCACCGCCATCACGCTCACCAGCGCCGTCTCATCACTGAGCTGCTCGTGCAACGAGTCCAGGTCCACCACGCCATCGCTGTCCACCTCGATGTAGCGCACGCTCACGTTCTCATAATCGCGCGCCATCATTTCGGCCGCGTCCATCACCGCGTGGTGTTCAACCTTGGAGATCAGGATTTCAGAGCGCTCGTGGCAACGGCGATGATGCGTCGTCACGCCCACCACCGCCAAGTGGCACGACTCGGTTCCCCCCGCGGTGAAGATGACCCCGCCGGGCTTGGCGCCCACGAAGGCCGCCACTTCGTCGCGGGCCTCTTCGACGGCCTGACGGGCCTCACGCGCGGCCCGGTGGCTCCCCGAAGGATTACCCACCACGCCCAGTTGCCAGGGCGCCATCGCCTCGGCCACCTCGGGACGCCGGGGCGCCGACGCGCCGTGATCGAAGTAGTACCGCTGGCTCATGCGACAAAGAAGGACTTAGCGTTCGTGAATTCGCGCGCGCCGAGTGCCGAGAGCTCGCGGCCAAAGCCCGAAAGTTTGGTGCCCCCAAAGGGCAGTTCCGGCATGGAGACGACCAACGCGTTCGCGAAGACCAATCCGACGTCGAGACCGGCAATGGCCTCGTTGATCTCACGCTCGTCCTTCGCCCAAATCGAACCACCCAGCCCCCAGGGTGTGTCGTTCGCGATACGTATCGCGTCGTCGAGATCGTCGGCGACCACGACCACGGCCACCGGACCGAAAAGCTCCTCACAGCCCGCGGGTGAGTCGGCGGGCACGTTGGCCAGGACCGTGGCGGGGTAGAAGAAACCGGTACCGTCGGGAGCCTCTCCGCCGGTCAGCGCCACGGCGCCCTTCGCGAGCGACGAAGTCACTTGGTCGGCGAGTAGGTCGCGCTGGGACTTTGAGACCAGCGGTCCCAGTCCCGTGGCGGGGTCCATCGGATCGCCCAGGCGTACCGCACTCATCGCGGCGGCAAACTTCTCGAGAAACTCATCGGAACGGTTGCGCACCACGATGAAGCGCTTGGCCGCGATGCAGGCCTGGCCGTTGTTTTGGATCCGCGCCGTGACCGCCAAGGGCACCGTGGCGTCCATGTCGGCCGACGAGGCGATCACGAACGGGTCAGAGCCACCAAGCTCGAGCACGCACTTCTTCAGATTCGTGCCGGCCAGCTCGGCCACCGATCGTCCGGCCCGTTCGGACCCGGTAAGCGTGACGCCCACGACGCGAGGGTCGCCGATGAGCGAGGCAACCCGATCGTGCTCGACAAAGACATTGGTCAACACGCCCTTCGCAAAACCGGAGCGCAGAAAGAGATCTTCGAGGTATTTGGCACATCCGGGCACGTTGGACGCGTGCTTAAAAATCACGACGTTGCCGGCCATGATCGTGGGCGCGGCCATTCGGATGACCTGCCAGAGAGGAAAGTTCCACGGCATTACGGCGAAGATCACGCCCGTGGGATCGAATCGAACGCCGCTGCGCGAAGCGCTGGTGGCGACACTCTGTTCTTGCAGCATCGCTTCGGCGTGCTCGGCGAAGTAGCGCATCGTCAGGGCGCACTTCATTGCTTCACCTTTAGCCGACGCGAAGGTCTTACCCATTTCGCTCGTCATTAATTCGCCAATGACCGGCACTTCACTCTCGAGAAGTTCCGCCGCTCGCACCATCAACCGCGCGCGATCGGCGAACGACGTGACTTTCCACCTCGAGAACGCGACCGAGGCCGCCTCGAGCGCCTGGTCGACTTGTTCGGGCGTGTGCGCGGGGTACTGAGCGACAACTTTTTCGTTCGAGGGATTCACTGAGACAAAGGGCATGGCCCTAGTCTGCCAGTAAAATGGGCGCTTGAACCGCGGGCGAACCCATCTCGAGCCAGAAGTCAGGTCTGAAGATCCCCACCAAGACCAGCACGAAAAACAGCACGCCGGCCGCGACGAGCGTCACGGGTCGTACCCCAAAACTTTTGGCCAGGCCGGCCTGGACGAACGCCCCCACGGGATAGAACATCGACAGCGACAAGATGTACAACGCGAGGATTCTCGAGCGTTCAGCGCGTGGCGCGTGCACCTGCACCGAGGTATTAAGGCCCGTCATCGTACCCATGTACGCCCCGCCCAACACGACCATGACCACGACCGAACTCGCCAGATTCGGCGCCACGGCGTACAGCGCCAGCGAGCCCGTGAGCACGTAAATGGAACCCCGAAGGACCTTCAGCCGGGACGTGTGTTTCGCGACGGTGGGCAACGTCAACGCGCCCGTGACGGCCCCCACGCCTTGGGCCGTCACCAACCAGGTGGTGCCGATCTTGCCGGCGTGCAACACGATGATGGCCATCGCGGGCACGAGGGCAATGAAGGGGCCCGCGATCACCGCGATGACCGCCACGCCCATGATGGGATGACGACAACCCTTGACAGCCCAGGCCCGCCTCGCGCCCGCGAACGTTTCGGCGATGAAGTGAACCCGGGTCGCGGGCCTGGGCCGTGGCGCGCTGCGCACGAAAGAGAAGATCACCAAGACGAAGAAGAAGGATGCGGCGTTGATCGCAAAGCACACGCTGACCGAACCGAAGGTGAGGGCCAGTGCCGCGAAGACTGGACCGATGACGCGTCCCAAATTGAACTGGGCCGACGAGAGCGACACGGCGGCGAGCACCTCGTCCTTTTCGACGAGGTCGGGCAGTAGCGACTGCCACGCCGCCCACGACGCCGAACCACAGAGTCCTTCGCCCACCGCGAGATAACAGGCCAGTCCGGGAGAGAGATGGTGGGTCACGGCCGCCACGGCCAGCGCACTGGCCGTACCGGTCATCATCAAGTTGTTGAGTTGAATCCAGCGTTGACGAGTCCAGCGATCGGCCACGACTCCGCCCAGCGGCGCACCGATGATGGCCGGCGTCCACGCCGCCACGGTCAAGAGCCCCAACCAGATTGGATTGCGCGTGGTCTCGGTCAAGTAGATGCCCAGCGCCACGTTCTGCATCCACGTCCCCACCGACGAGACGAACGACGACGTCATGGCGAGCGCGAAACTTCGGTGCCGCAGAGGAGCCAACGAGGCCAACGCCATCACTCATCAAACTACCGGGCCACGTGGTCGCCCAACCTATACAAGGTGCGCTACGACTCGTCCTTGTGGCGACGCGGACGAAGCGCGAACCACCACACCGAGATAATGGTCGCCAACGCGCCGAGCACACCGAGGCTCGACTTGACGACTTTGCCCTTGGAGTCCTCCGCCACGCCACCATCGTAACGAGCAAAGTGCCGGGGGCGAATCGCCCCCGGCACTAGCACGACGAAACAGTGCGACCTAGCTCTGCTTGGACGCCTCCACGGCGAGTTCGAGCACGATCTTGTTGCTGACGACCACGCTGCCGTTCTCCAAGGTGCCGTTAAAATTGACACCAAAGTCGCGACGGTCAATCTCCCCACGAGCCTCAAAGCCCGCGATGGTCACGCCAGGAGCCGTCGAGGGGCCGGTACCGAGGTACTCAAGGTCAAAGCTGACGGACTTGGTGACGCCGTGAATGGACAGATCGCCCACTAACTCGAAGTCATCGCCCCCCTTGGAGGAGAACTTCGTGGACTTAAAGGTGAGCGTAGGGTACTTCTCAAATTCGAGGAAGTCGGCGCTCCGTAAGTGATTGTCGCGCATCTCATTGTTGGTCGTGATACTGGCGGCCTGGACCGTGGCTTCGACCGACGAGCTCTCTTCGGTCTCGCCAATCGTGATGGAACCGGCAATATCGTTGAAACCTCCGCGGACTTTGGACGCGACCAGGTGGCGCGCGACAAAGCCGAAGCTTGAGTGGACGGGGTCAATGGTGTAAACACCGGGGGCGGGCAGGTTACTCATTGTGGATCTCCTCTTGTCATTGCACTTTTGCAGTGTTTTCTCATTATAGTTGCTTCTGCAACTACTTGTCAAGCAGATTCTTTAGAATCAACTAAAGGCTATACTGGGTTCATGACGATCCAGCGCGGCGTGTGCCCCTCGAGTGACGAAAAGGTGGCCCTCTTTGGCCTCTTGCTCGAAACCAACGCCCGCCTCTCGAAGGAACTCGAAACCATGCTCGAGGCCACGTGCGAACTGCCCTTGGCGTGGTTTGAAGTGCTGATGCAGTTACGCGAGGCACCCGAGGGTCGACTGAAGATGAGCCAGATGGCCGAAGCCATTTTTCACTCTTCGGGCGGCACCACCCGGCTCGTCGACCGACTCGAGGAGGCCGCCTTGGTGACACGAGAGCACTGCCCAAGCGACCGACGCGCCATCTACGTGGCTATCACCGAGGCGGGTAACACCAAACTCGACGAGGCGTTGGGTGTGCACCTTGGCTACTTAGATCGCCACCTCGCCGCGCGACTCAGCGACGCCGAACGCCTTACGCTCACGGCGCTGCTGACCAAACTCAACGCGTCGCGCTAGGTCCGCTTCACCCACGCGTGGGCGATGCGCCCGTCGTCCAACTCGAGCGCGGTCCCCTCGCCCTGGCCCTGGACGCCGAGCACTTCGAGCGCGAGCACTTCCGTAGCGAGCGTGCCAAAGCCCTCGGCGAGATCGTCGAGACCCGTCACGTTCAAGACAATACGATCGGCGACCTCGAATCCCGAGTTCTTTCGCAGGTCTTGGACCTGGCGAACCACGTCGCGTAGGTAGCCCCGCCGGCGTAGGTCGTCGTCGAGTGTGAGATCCAGGGCGATGACCTCGGCTCCGTCGCGCGACACCGCAAAGCTCCCTCGACCCTGCACCCGCAGTTCCACGTCGTCGCTCGTCAGTTCGAACGTTCCCGTGGACAGCGTGATGCTGACCGTCCCGCCCGCTTCGAGCGCAGTAGCCGCGGCCACCGAGTCCAACGCGGCGAGCGCCGGTTTGAGTTCTTTGGCGGCCTCGCCCAGGCGCGGGCCCACCACTCGAAAGTTGGGCACGAGCTCGAACTTTAGGACCTCGGCCAGCTCTCGGCCGTACTCGAGAACGTCAACGTTGAGTTCGTCCTCGACGATGCCCGCGGGCGGCAGCGGCGAACTCGGCGCCAAAAAGATCAGGGCGCGTGAGAGGGGCTGGCGAACCTTCACGCCCGCGTCGGCGCGAGCCGCGCGTCCCAGCGACGTCAAGCGCCGAGCCACGTCCATCGACGCTTCGAGGGACTCGTTGCGCCGAGCGAGATTCGCGGTGGGCCAATCCACCAGGTGCACCGAGTCGTTATCACTCACCTCGTTAAGTTCTTGGTAGAGGCGCTCGGTAAGAAGGGGGCAAAAGGGCGCCATTAAAATGGTGACGCGCTGGAGCGCTTCGAGCAACGTGGCCTGGGCGGCCAGGGAGTCCGATCGCGGGGCGTTGGGGTCGGTGCGCCAGAAGCGACGGCGGCTGCGCCGCACGTACCAGTTCGAGAGATCGTCAATCAGTTGGGCGAGCGCGTTGGCTCCGCCGAGCGGCTCGTAGCCATCGAGGGCAGCGGTCACGGCGTCGGTCACGCTTTCGACGCGCGAGAGAATCCACTGATCAATGGCGCTTCGTTCCGCGAAAGCGGGAACCTCCGGGTCGCTCGGGTCGAACTGATTGAGCGACGCGTACGTCGTAAAGAAGCTAAAGGTATTCCAGAGCGTGGCGAGCGTTTCTCGTAACGACGCGTCGATGGCGCTCAAGCCCGCGCGCGTCGAGGTCCAGGGCGAACCTTGAGAGAACATCCACCAGCGCAAGGGATCGGCGCCTCGCGTGTCCAAGATTGACCACGGATCGATGACGTTACCAACGGACTTACTCATCTTCTTTCCACTCTCGTCCACAATGTGACCCAAACAGAGCACGTGCTCGTAGGGCTTGGCGCCAAAGACCAACGTGTTAACGGCGAGCAGCGTGTAGAACCAGCCCCGCGTCTGATCGATCGCCTCGGCGATGAGTTGCGCGGGAAACTGCATGGCCTCCGCGCTCCCCGCGACGTGGGGATAGCCCACCTGAGCGGCGGGCATCGAGCCGGCGTCGAACCACGAGTCAATGACCGGTTCGACCCGACGTGCCGGCGCACCACAGCTGGGACACGGCACGACAATTTCGTCGATCGCTGGACGGTGGGGTTCAAGGTCGCTGAGGTCTCGACCGGTCAGGGCCGAAAGCTCGTCGCGTGACGCGACACACGTCAAGTGGCCCTCGAGACAGCGCCAGATGGGGAGTGGCGTACCCCAGTAGCGGTCTCGCGACAGCGCCCAATCGACGTTGTTGGCCAGCCAATCGCCCATGCGCCCGTCTCGAATATGCGCGGGGTGCCAGTCCACGGCCGAGTTCTCCAAGATCAGCTCATCTTTGAACTGGCTCGTGGCGACGTACCAACTTGGCTTGGCCCAGTAGATGAGCACCGTGCCGCAGCGCCAGCAGTGTGGCAACGAGTGGGTGTAGTCGAACCGGCGAATCAACAGTCCGCGACGATCAAGCTCGTCGTTAATTTCGTGATTCGTGTCGCGAACATGTTGACCCTCAAGCCACGGCACGACCGAGGTGAACGTACCTTCGGGTCCCACGGGATTCAACGTGGGCAGTCCGTGCTCCAGGGCAATCTGGCGGTCGATCTCACCAAAGCCCGGCGACTGGTGCACGAGACCCGTGCCGTCGTCGGTCGTGACATACTCCGCGCCCACGACGTAACCGGCGTCGACGCCCTCGGGGATTGGCACGTCCGTTAAGGGCCGCTCGTAATGCACGCCCACCAGGGCGCTGCCCAAAAACGTCGCGCTCGGTTGTGCGCCCTCGCCAAAGACCGTCGCGACGAGGTCACGCGCCACAATCACGCCCTCGACCACGGCGTACACGACGTCGGGATTCACCGCGACGGCCACGTTCGAGATCAGCGTCCAGGGCGTCGTGGTCCATACGGCTAGGTGCGTCGCGCCACCCAAGTCGGTGCGCGCCTTCGCGTCTCGGAGTGGGAACTTGACGTAAGAACTCTCGTCGATTTCGTCGGTGTAGACACCGGCCTGGCCCAGTTCGTGTGACGAGAGGCCGGTCTCACAGCGCGGGCAGTACGGGACGACTTTCAAATCCTCGTACAGCAGGCCCCGATCAAAGAGCTGTTTTAAATGCCACCAGACCGACTCCACGTACGCGGGGTGAAACGTGTAGTACGCGTGCGCCATGTCGGTCCAATAGCCAATCCGTTCGGTCAAGCGCTCGAACTCACCGATATAGGTCAGCACTGACTCTCGACACAGTCTCGTGAACTCCCCCACGCCAATCTTCTCTTCGATCTGTTTCTTGCCCGAAATGCCCAGCTGCTTTTCGACCTGGACCTCCACGGGCAGACCGTGGGTATCCCAGCCCGCACGGCGCGCCACGTAGCGACCGCGCATGGTCTGATAGCGACAAAAAAGGTCCTTATAGACCCGCGCCCACACGTGGTGAAGTCCCGGTTTGCCATTGGCCGTCGGGGGACCCTCGTAGAAGATCCACGGCTCGGCGCCCTCACGCAACTTCATCGAGCGTTCGAAGACGTTGTTGGCCCTCCAGCGAGCGAGTTCGGCCTCCTCAATGGCCACAAATTCCAGTTCGGCGCTAACTGGGCGAAACATAGTTCTCCTTCAATGAACTCTCACATCGTAGTGAACCTGATGACGGCGTCGACGCGCCACCTACTGTGGAGTCGTGTCAAATCTGCTCATTGATGACGAACTCATTACTTCCCACGGTGCCCTCAGCGTGTATCACGCCGCCATTGACGAACTGGCTCGCCGTTACGACGGATTCGATGAAGAGATCCACTTGCAAGCCCAAGAGATGCTGCCGCCCCGAGGTCTCTTCCTCGTGGCACGCGCTGACCGTCACCCCGTCGGTGGCGTCGGCGTTCGACCCATTGGCGATGACGCCTTAATGCTCGGCGAGGTCAAACGACTGTGGGTGCGACCCGATCAACGTCGCCTCGGGGTCGCTGCAAAACTCATGAGCGCCCTCGTCGAGCGCGCTCGTCAGAGCGGCTTCACCCAGCTCTACCTTGAGACCGGCTACGCCCAGCCCGAGGCCGTGGCCTTCTATCAAAAAATCGATTGGACGCCGATCGAAAAGTTCCCGGACGGGGCATTTTCGTATCCCACGGCCTATCGATTTACGAAAATCCTCTAGGCGAAGCGCTCGTCGAGCCACTCGGGTGTGAGATCTTCGAGCGAAGCCAGCACGAGGTCGGCCAGCGCGAACTCGGGTTCCAAACGATCCTCGCAGGTCGGCACCGCCACCACGCACATTCTCGCGGCCCGCCCGGCCATCACGCCCGCGGCCGAATCCTCCACCACCAGACACTCTTGGGGCGCGACGCCCAGTGCGTTGGCCGCACTAAGAAAGACGCCCGGGTGCGGCTTGCCGTAGGGCTCGAGCTCAGCTGAGTGAATCGACGCGAAACGATCCAACAGTTCAAAGTGCGCGAGACAGCGAACTATGAGCGCCAGCGGGGTCGAACTCGCAATGGCGATGGGCCCACGCTCACCCGCCAGATCGAGCGCCCTGCGCGCGCCCGGCAAGAGGCGACCTTCGGTTTCGACAAGACCTCCCACGCGCTCGAGCAGTTGTTCGGCGACGTCTTGGGTCGATGGGCCGACCCACGGGAACTGAACGAACCAGTAGTTGACGACTTCGTTGACGAACATACCCTTCGTGGAGCGACCAACGTCGCGGGCGAGCGGTACTCCTAACGAGCCAAAGATCTCGACTTCGGCCCGGTGCCACAGAATCTCTGAATCAAGCAAAAGTCCGTCCATGTCAAAGAGGCTTGCTCGTAATCTCACCACGCCACCCTTACACACCGAGAAGTACGGTGGCTCCATGATCGTGCGTCCGTTCGAACCCCGTGACATCGACGCGGTGGTGGCGCGCGTGCGAGCCCGGCTCGTGAACGACGCGCGACGCAATCACTTACTCAGTGGGACGTTTTCAGAAACTAACTTTGCGGACGCGCTGCGCCAGGCGAGCGATCAGGTCTGGGTGGCCGAAGAAGACGGCGAGGTTGTCGGACATCTCTACGGCGCGCTCTTAGCGAGTCTCGAGTACGGCCACGGCGCATGGATCGGACCCGACGGCGTGTCATTTGACAGTGACGACGTGCTCGCGGACCTCTACGCGGAAGCGGGATTGAGTTGGATCCGCCAGGGTGCCCTCGAACATTACGCCTGGGTGTTTGACCAGGGGAATGACACCGCGCCCTGGTACGAGCTCGGCTTCGCGCGCATGCACGTTCGAGGCGTGCTCGCGCTCGATGGGCGGCGCCGTCACTCCTTCGCCCCTGGCTATCAACTGCGCCGCGGCGGAATCGACGACCTTCCCCTCGCGATCGAACTCGACCGGGTACTGGACGACGCCCAGCGAAAGGGACCGAGCTTCTCACTCTTCCTCGATCACGCGTCGCGCCCCGAGGAACTCTTAGAAACCCTCGAGGACGACGAGGTCCACCACTACGTTGTTGAGTGCATGGGCCAGGGGGTCGCGCAGTGCCTGACGTTCCCCCTCGAAGCTCGCCGCGGATCGTTTGACAAGACGTTGCACGTCAGCGCCGTGACGGTACGAGCGGAGCACGAACACCGTGGCGTCGCGCAAGCACTTATCGACCACGCGCTCAATGACGCGCTCGAGGCGGGGTTTACGCACGTGGAGACAAACTGGCGAGTGACGAATCGCCGAGCGGCCAACTTCTGGCTCCGCTACGGTTTTCGCCCGACGTACGTGCGGCTCCATCGCACGATTGGCAATGGTTAGTGCAGCGCCGCTTCGATCGCGGCGACGAGCGTGGGGTCCTCGGGCGTCACCTGGGGCGCGAAGCGCGTCACCACTCCGTCACGCGCGACCAAGAACTTCTCGAAGTTCCATCGAATGTCGCCCGAATACCCTTCCGCATCAGCGGTCTTCTCGAGTTCGGCGTAGATCGGACTCTTCAGCTCTCCATTGACGTCGATCTTCTCAAAGAGCGGAAAGGTCACGCCGTAGGTCGTTGAGCAGAACGTTTGGATCTCCTCGGCACTGCCGGGTTCTTGACCCGAGAACTGGTTGCAGGGAAAACCCACGACACTAAAGCCCTGGGTCGCGTACTTCTTTTGCAACGCTTCGAGTCCTTCGTACTGTGGCGTGAGTCCGCACTTAGACGCGACGTTCACAATGAGAATCGTTTCGCCTTCATAGCCGGCTAACGAAGAAGCGTCGCCCGAGAGCGTGTGTACTGGAATGTCGTAAAGAGTCATGACCGGACCCTAACGGAGAACCGTCGTCAAGCGCCCGACGTAGGCTCGTCGCGTGTGGACCCTCGCCATTAAAGACGGCGCGCTCGAAATGCTCGAGCGCGACACGCCCGAGCCAGGTCCTCTTGACGTGGTCGTCGCGGTACGAGCGGCCGGCGTGAACGCCGCGGACCTCATGCAACGACAGGGCCTCTATCCGGCCCCCGCGGGATCACCTCCGGATGCGCCGGGGATGGAACTCGCGGGCGAAGTCTCGGCGGTGGGCGAACGGGTGATCGAGGCGCTGCTCAGGCGACGAGTGGGCGCAATAGTGGGCGGTGGCGCGCAAGCAACTCACTGCGTCGTGCCAAGCGAACACCTCCTCTTTCTGCCCGAGCACGTGAGTTGGGAAGAGGCCGGAGGTTTCCCCGAAGCGTTCTCGACCGCCTACGACGCACTGGTGAGCCAGGGACGCCTGGCGCCTGGAGAGCGGGTCCTCATCTCGGGTGCGACGGGTGGCGTGGGCGTGGCCGGCGTGCAGATCGCCCACGCGCTAGGTGGCGAAGTCATTGCGGTCACGCGCACGGATCAGTATCACGCTCAGCTACGTGACCTCGGCGCCGACGAAGTCGTCACGCTCGACGACGTTGGCGCACTCCGCGGTGTGGACGTGGTCCTCGAGCTCCTCGGCGCCGCCCACCTCAGCGCCGCACAACGAATTCTCAATCGCTTCGCGCGCGTGGTAGTGATCGGCGTGGGCGCGGGCAGCCGGGTCGAGATTGACCTACTGAACGTGATGAGAACCCGCTTGGCGCTCACGGGGTCGACCCTTCGTTCACGTTCTCGCGAGGAGAAGGCCCACGTGGCTCGACTGGTCGGTGACACGCTCATTCCACGCTGGACTACGGGGGAATTGAAGGTGCCGCTCGCGCGAGTCTTCGACCTTCGAGAGGCCGAGGCGGCCTATGAGTACTTCGGTGCGCCGGGAAAATTTGGCAAGGTCGTCTTGCGCGTGGAGCCCTGATCCCCCGTTAGGTTGACCACGTGTCTACCTCAATTCCCCGCCCGCACCCCTCGCGGTGCGACCCCGCGCGCGAGGACTACGACGCGATCATCCAAGCTCACGAAGCGGCCGTGACCAAGGGCGATTCGACGTACAAGGACCCCACATCGGGACTGCTCGTACTCACGGTCGCCACGCACCTCGCGCGCGGGAACTGCTGTGAGAGTGGCTGTCGCCACTGCCCCTATCTAGAGCAGTGAGCGCAACGGCGTGAAGGGGAGGCCCAGTGCGTCAGCGACGGGCCCGTAGGTGATCGAACCGTTTACGACGTTCACCCCTTCAGCGAGCGCGTCGTCGGCGATGACGGCGTCACGCCAGCCGTGACGCGTCAACTCCAACACGTAGGGCAACGTCGCATTGGACAGGGCCCGCGTCGACGTGGCCGGCACCGCGCCGGGCATATTGGCAACGCAGTAGAAGATTGAACCGTTGACCTCAAAGACCGGATCAGAGTGCGTGGTGGGACGCGTCGCTTCAAAGCACCCGCCCTGGTCGACCGAGATGTCAACTAACACCGACCCATTTCGCATGCGACCGACCAACTCATTGCTGACCAGCTTGGGGGCCTTCGCGCCGACGACGAGCACCGCACCGATCACGATGTCGGCGTCGAGACAGGCCTCCTCGATGGACCACGCCGTTGACGCGATGGTCTGCACGCGGCCGTCGAAGTGAATGTCGACCTGACGAAGGCGCTCTAGGTTGCGGTCCAGAATCTGGACGTTCGCGTGCAATCCGACGGCCACCGTCGCGGCCGCGAGACCCGAAACGCCCGCGCCGATGACGACCACGTTGGCCGGCGCCACGCCAGGCACGCCCGCAATCAGGGTGCCGTGGCCCCCGCCCGTGCGCATGAGGTGATAGGCGCCCACGATCGGCGCCATCCTTCCAGCGACCTCGCTCATGGGTGTCAAGAGCGGCAACGAGTTATCGCGAAGGCGAACCGTCTCGTACGCGATCGCGACATTGTTGCCCGCGATGAGCGCGTCGGTGCACTGACGCGACGCCGCCAAGTGCAGGTAGGTAAAGAGCACTTGATTCCTATGAGCGCCAAGGCGAGCGTACTCCGCGGCGACGGGCTCTTTGACCTTCAACAACAGCTCGCTCTCGCTCCACACGTCGTCGGCGCTGTCGACCAGTACCGCGCCACTGGCCACGTAGTGCGCGTCGGGAATTGACGATCCGACACCGGCGCCTCGTTCAATGAGTACCCGATGTCCCGCGAGCGTGAGCTCGCGAACCCCCGCGGGCGTCATCGCTACGCGATACTCGTCGGTCTTAATCTCTTTGGCTACGCCGATGATCATCGTTGATCACCCTTTCACTCTGATGCCACTTCCACGCTAATCAATCGAAATTCAGCGCGTTCGCGATCAGCGCTCCCACGTTCTAAAACTCAAGGTTGTGCATGACGTGCTTGAGGCGGGTGTAGTCCTCAAAGCCGTAAACCGAGAGGTCCTTGCCGTAACCAGACTTTTTGAAACCACCGTGGGGCATCTCCGCGACCAAGGGAATATGGGTATTTACCCACACGCAACCGAAGTCCAAATCTCGAGCGAAGCGCATCGCGCGTCCGTGGTCTCTGGTCCACACCGATGACGCCAGCCCGTAGTCGACCCCGTTGGCCCACTCCAGCGCTTGGGCTTCGTCCGAGAACTTCTGGACGGTGATGACAGGGCCAAAAACTTCGCTCTGAATCATCTCGTCGTCTTGGTGAAGTCCAGCCACGACGGTGGGCGCAATGAAGTATCCCTCCTCGCCCACCCGCGAGCCACCCGCCACGAGTGACGCGTGCTTGGGCGTGCGCGCTAAGAAACCGGTGACGCGCTCGAACTGGCCAAGGTTGTTCACGGGGCCAAAGAGCGCTTCTTCGCTTTCGGGCGGACCGATCACCGTACTCCTCGCTTGCTCGGCGAGCGCGTCCACAAAGTCGCGATACACATTCGGACCGGCCAACACGCGCGTCGCGGCGGTGCAGTCCTGGCCGGCATTGAAGTAACCGGCCACGGCGATTGTTTCGACCGCCGCGGCGACGTCGACGTCATCAAAGACAACGACCGGAGCCTTGCCACCGAGTTCTAGGTGCACGCGCTTGAGATTCTTTGACGCTGCGCCCGCGACCTCCATGCCAGCTCGCACCGACCCGGTGATCGACACCATCGCTGGGATCGGGTGATCGACGAGCGTCCGGCCCGTGTCGCGGTCACCGCACACCACGCCAAAGACGCCCTCGGGCAGCACCTCGGCCATCAGTTTTGCCATGAACAACGTGGACGCCGGCGTCGAATCGCCCGGCTTTAGGACCATCGTGTTTCCCGCGGCGATGGCCGGTGCCCACTTCCACACCGCCATCATCATCGGATAGTTCCACGGCGTTACGGCGCCACAGACGCCCACCGGCTCGCGGCGAACGTAACTCGTCATACCCTCCATGTACTCGCCCGCGCCGCGACCTTCTAACAGACGCGCGGCGCCGGCGAAGAATCGAATCTGGTCAATCATGGGAGGGATCTCCTCGCTCATCGTGAGGGAGATGATCTTTCCAGTGTTCTCCGTTTCAACCGCGACGAGCTCTTCGGAGTTCGCCTCGAATAAGTCGGCGATCTTTAACAGAGCCCGTGACCGTTGCGAGGGTGTTGTGCGCCGCCACGAGGCGAAGGCCTTCGCGGCCACCTGCACGGCGTGGTCCACGTCCGACCCATCGGAGATGGGCATCTCGGCGAAGGGCTGGCCGGTGACGGGACTCAGTAACTCGACGTACTTCCCGCTCCGTGGCGCAACAGATTCGCCCCCAATAAAGTTGGCCAAGCGACGCATACACCCTCCTAAAGTCGGGCCCTCATCTAACCGCACTCCTAACCACTCTGCCAGAGATCGCCTGGGCCCTGCAACCGCCAACTAAGTAAAAGTTCGTCTAAACGCCAAAATACGACGTTATCCGTCGTGAAAAGCGCCTATAGTGTCTGTATCCGTAGTCGCGGAGCCCTATGGGGCCACCGGACCAGGAGCCGACAATGCCAGCCACCAAACCACAACGAACGAGTCAAGCGAACGAAGAACGTTCGAACATCGAACTCATCAATTCGGCCCCCGGTGCGCTCGACGCTCTTGATCGCAAGATCATCAGCCTCTTACAACAAGACGGACGTCGGGCCTACGGCGCGATCGCCGAAGAGGTCGGACTCTCCGAGGCCGCCGTGCGACGCCGAGTGCAGCGACTGCGCGACTCAGGCGTCATGCAGATCGTCGCCATCACCGATCCCCTGCAACTTGGCTACGGCCGCGAAGCGCTGATCGGCATACGGGTCCAGGGCGACGTGCGTTTGGTCGCGGATAAGGTCGCGGCGATTGACGAAGCGAACTACGTCGTTATGACGGCGGGCAGCTTTGACATCATCGCCGAAGTCATCGCCGAGGACGACAATGACTTGGTTCACCTCTTAAACGACTCGATCCGCTCCATTCCCGGGGTGACCGAAGTCGAGACATTCCTGTATTTGAAACTGGCAAAGCAAACGTACGAATGGGGTACCAAGTGACACTTCGCGAAGCCATAACCGACGGCGTGCTCATGACCGATGAGATTCACGCCAGCCATAACTACTCCGAACGCGCTCGGCGCAACCTCTGGTTGCAGATGTCGCGCATGGGCGTCTACGACGAGCACAACGAAATACCCATCATGGTGCGAGGCGAGGGCACCCACGTGTACGACGCCAACGGCTCAAAGTACTTCGACGGTCTCTCGGGTCTGTTCACTAACGCGCTCGGACACGGTCGTCGCGACATCGCCGACGCGGCGGCCCAACAGATCAGTACGCTCGCGTACTTCCCGCTTTGGACCTACGCGCACCCCAGAGCCATCGAACTGGCAGAGCGCCTCGCGAGTCTTACGCCCGGTGACCTCAACCGCGTCTTTTTCACCACTGGTGGCGGCGAAGCGAACGAGAGCGCCTGGAAACTAGCTCGTCAGTACCACAAGATTCGCGGCGACCTCGACCGCTACAAGGTCATCAGCCGCGACGTGGCCTACCACGGCACCACGCTGGGCGCTCTCGCGATTACGTCGCTCGAGGCGCTGCGCAAACCCTTCGAACCTCTGGTGCCCGGCGCGGTGAAGGTGCCGGCCGTCAACTTCTACCGAGCCGAGCAACACGGTGATGACTTTGAGGCTTTTGGCTTGTGGCACGCGCACCAGATCGAAGAGGCCATCCTTCGCGAAGGCCCCGAGACTGTGGCCGCGGTCTTCCTCGAACCGGTCCAGAACGCGGGAGGGTGTTTCGTGCCTCCCCAGAACTACTGGAGAGAGGTACGCGAGATCTGTGACCGCTACGGGGTCCTGCTCGTCTCCGATGAAGTGATCTGTGCCTTTGGACGTATTGGCACCTGGTTCGGTGGCCAGAAGTACGACTACGTACCCGACGTCATCACCGTGGCCAAGGGCATCACTGCTGGCTACGCACCACTAGGCGCGATGATCGTGTCGGATCGAATCGCCGAACCGTTCCAAGACGAAGACGTCGCGTTTTTGCACGGCTTCACCTGGTCCGGACATCCGGCGGCGTGCGCAGTCTCCCTAAAGGTCCTCGACATACTCGAGGACGAGAAAATTCTCGAGAATGTCCGCGCGAACGAGGAGTACTTCTTCCAAAGTCTCAACGCCCTAAAGGAGATCCCTATCGTGGGCGACGTACGCGGAACCGGCTACTTCTGGGGCATCGAACTGGTGAAGAATCAAGAGACCAAAGAGACGTGGGCCGGCGACGACGCGGAGCGGCTCCTTCGAGGCTACGTGTCACCCGAGATGTTCCGTCGCGGACTGATCTGTCGATCGGACGACCGGGGTGACCCGGTGGTCCAACTCGCCCCACCGCTGATCTCGACACGCAACGACATTGACTTCATGGCGGGCGTCCTTCGTGAAGTCTTCACCGGAGCGTCCAAGCTCAACCTCTAGTGCAAGCTCCACGCTCGCTGTGGTGGTCGACGCTCGATGAACCAGTAACGCCACGCCCTTCACTTCGCGAGCACCTCGACGTCGACGTCGCGATCGTGGGCGGTGGCTTCACTGGCCTGTGGAGCGCGCGCGAACTCAAACGACGCGACCCGTCGCTTCGCGTCGCGGTCCTCGAAAAGTCGGTCTGTGGATTTGGGGCCTCGGGGCGAAACGGGGGCTGGGCCTCGGCGCTCTATCCCCTCAGTGACGGGGCCGCCCTCGAGCGCTACGGTCGCGACGCCTTTGACCACCTCCGCTTCGAACTTCAACGGGCCGTTCGATCCCTGGGTGAGGCCCTCGCTTTGGACGGTATCGACGCGCACTTCGTCCAAGGGGGCACCTTGACCTTCGCTAGAAACGAGGTGCAGGCCAAGCGACTACGCGAACGCGTCGTGCGCGCCCACGAGGGCGGCGCCACACCCGAGGACCTGGTGTGGCTCGACCAGACAGCGGCGGCCGAGCGCGGCACGCTCAACGGGTCACTCGGCGCCACGTATTCACCCCATTGCGCCCGGATCCATCCCGCGCGACTGGTGCGCGGGCTCGCCGAGGTCAACGAGCGCTTGGGCGTGAAGATCTTTGAGAACACGACCGTGACGCGTCTCCTCGCGGGGAACGCTCGCCGCCAGCCCGAAGTGGTCACACCCACCGCGAGCGTGCACGCGCGCTTCATCATTCGTGCGACGGAGGGCTTCACCACCACCCTGCCCGGCGAGCGACGCCGCGTCGCGCCGATCTACTCGCTCATGATCGCCACCGAGCCCCAGAGCCGTCGGTTTTGGGACGACGTCGGCTTTCGCCACTACGAAACGTTCGCCGACGATCGCCACCTCATCATCTACGGCCAGCGCACCGACGACGACCGCGTCGCCTTTGGTGGGCGCGGAGCGCTCTACCACTTTGGCTCCGCCGTCGAAGAGCGCTTCGACCAGAGCGCCAAAGTCTTTGACGCGCTGGAAGCAACGTTGCGCGAACTCTTCCCCTCACTCCAAGGTCCGATCACGCACCAATGGGGCGGCCCGATAGCGATGCCGCGCGACCTCTCGCCCTCGGTGCTGGTCGATTACGAATCCGGACTCGCCAGCGCCGATGGGTACACGGGCGACGGCGTGACCCTCAGTTACGTCGCGGCAAACTGCTTAGCCGATCTGCTCTGCGCACCGGGTACTGACACGTCCTATACCGAACTGCCCTTCGTGCATCACCAGGGTCGGCCCTGGGCGTTCGAACCGCTGCGCTGGATGGGCATCAACGCGGGCCTCGGCCTCGCCGCATGGGCCGATCGAGTCGAAGAGCGCCGGGGGCGCGAGAGTCGCGCGAGTCACTGGCTCGATCGACTCTTCGAGCGCTCCAGTCGTTAACGAAGGATATTGACCGCGCGCGCCGCGACCACCGCGATCGTCACGAGTGAGACCACGGACTCTGACGCGAAGAGGGCCTTGGCTTGAGAGGAGAGCGGCATCGCGTCGGCGGGCGCAAAGCTCGTCCCGTTGGCGAACGAAGTGTAGAGATAGTCCCAAAAGCGCGGGTGCCAATTGCTCGGCGCCAACTGGGGATTCTCCATCTGGGGAAACTGAATGTCGGGCAGACGCGCGTCGGACCCCGCACGAATGTGCGGTCCTCCGCGGTCCAGCTCCCAGAACCACAGGCCAAACACAATGACGTTGGTCAGCCACACCGCGACCGCGGAGTAGATGAGTTGGCGACCCTGGGACACGTGCGTGTTCAACAGGTGGTGCACGAGCAGCACGACCGACGCGCAATTGGCCAGGGTCACGAGAGCAATCAAGCTGACGCAGAGATAGCGGACCCACGGCGCGTCGTTAGGGTGCCGGTGTTTTCTCGCCGAGAGCGGAATGAGTGGCAACACCACCAGCACCGGAAGCAGCCACCGAGGTCCCACAGACAAACGATGAGGGAGTGCCACGTACAGTCCGGCGCATACCAGCAGCGCCAGCGATGCCGGCCAACGAGGCTCTGGTCGAACGCTTCGCACTTGCGCCAAACTAACTGAGCTTGGCTTGGGCCAGAGACGTGAAGCCTCGGGGCACCATAATGAACTTCACGCCCTGGGATTTCAAGAGTTGCTTTAACACCGAGTTCGAAACCGACTTCACGCTCGAGGGCGCGGGCGTGGCGATACGCGCGGACTGGTTGTACGACAGCACCGTCACGCTCAGGGTCATTTCGGACTTCTTCGTCTTCACCGTGAGCATGCTCTGGGAGACTTCGCCTTGATTCCCGACGGTGATGATCCAACGAACCGAACCGATCACCGATGATGACGTGGCCGAACCAAGGAGACTCGAGACCGCCAGGCGGTCCCGGTAGAAGTTGTAGGTGGTGGAGTATCCGCTCTTGGACACGGTCTTGTGATCAAAGCCCGTGATGAGGCCAATGTCGGGCTTGGTCATCTCGAGCGCCACGCCAAAGAGGGAAGGCGTCTTGAGCGCCGCCGCGAGCCAAGGGCCACTCGACGCGTCGGCCGAGCGCGCGTAGAGATGGTCGTGAATAAGGCGAACTTCTATGGCGGCCGTCGCGACGACCAGGGGGAAGCGTACGACGGCGTCGACCCGATTCGACTTGAAATTCACGTCCACGTTCGCGCTGAGACCAAAGGGGGCCCCCGTCGAGAGGGTGACGAGCAAGTCTGCCGACGACGGTGGATACCCGTTGAGGGCCAAGGGGTCCTTGATGGAGGTACCGGGATTCGAATCGGTCGCGGCGATCACCACGCCGGTCACGGTGAGCGCCAGGGCGACCACGACGAGCGCGAGGGCCATGAAGCGCGTCTTTACTGCCACCGTTCCACCCTACTGTTTCGCATTCTCACGTTGCGTGCGTGACGTCAGGGGTGCTGTAAGAGTTCGATAAGCAATTCGTGGGAGATATTGCGCCCACTCGCGATAAAGCCGATCTTCGACGTGGTGTCGTCAACGCGATTGGTCGCAATGGCGGCGTACGAGGCCGCGGCCGAACCTTCCATCACGAGCCCGTTCACTTCGACGATCTCGCGAACCGCGTGACGAATCTCGACTTCGGGCACCAGCACCAATTCGATGCCACTCTTGGCGACCAATTCGTTGGTGATAGCCCCCTCGTCGCCACCGCCCGCGAGACCGTCGGCGATCGTGGGGCGATGGACCACCTCACTCATCGCCGCGCCCCGCAGCACGTGATACAGCGCCGCGCTCTCTTCGGGCTGTACTCCCGTCACGCGAATGTCGGAGCGGTCGTGCGCGTCGCGAGAGATCAGGGTGCCCGAGATCAGTCCACCCCCGCCGACCGACACCACGACGTGTTCAATCTCGGGCGCTTGAAGCAGCATCTCGTCGAAGACCGTCGACTGACCGGCGATCACATCACTGTCATTGAAGGGTGAGATAAACCGGATGGAGCGCTCGTCGGCGAGCCGCTTCGCCAGAGCCTGCGCGTCATCAAACGACGAACCGAATTGGAGAAGCTCGATGTCGTATTTCGAAAGCTTCTCGACCTTTGCCTTCGACGCGTTCTTAGGCACTACCACCGTGGCGTGAACGCCCAGCAGCTTCGACGCGTGCGCAATGCCCAGTCCGTGATTACCCGCCGAAGCGGTGATGACCGCGCCCGTGGGGTTCTCGATATGCGCCGCATCAATGGCCGCGAGAGCGCCGCGGATTTTGAACGAACCGGTGACCTGGAGACTTTCGAGCTT
>DATLTW010000027.1:0-14545 GCA_035533495.1 Acidimicrobiales bacterium
CACCCAGCTGGTGCGCAAAATCAGTGAAGATCTCGAAACTCGTGAGTTGCGCGTTGAGGGTATGCACGTTGGGCGTCACCTTCGTGATCTTAGGAGGTGTCATTTTCCGGTTCGACGCACCCCGCTGAAATCCGATGAGCCAGTTTGTGGAGACGATGGGGATCGAACCCACGACCTCAGGCTTGCAAAGCCCGCGCTCTACCAACTGAGCTACATCCCCGCGGAGATCTCATTGTACCAAAGGCGTTGCCCGGGCACTTCTCATCACTGAGAGCCCGACGTCATCGCGCGCGACGTCACGATCGAGTCGCCTCGAACCCGCGGGCCCACTCGCGTGACGATCAAGAGCGCCAAAATTGAGTCAGTGACGGCGACGCAGCCAGGAAAGAGCGCGCCCGGCGTGGTGAAGATCTTCAGGGTCAGCAGCGTGATGCCACAGTTCAAGGTGCCCATGATAAAGACCCGCGGTGACTCGGTACTCGGCGCGAGCCACGACTTGCGCAAGGTCGGCAACGCCGCGACCTGATCGGCCGCGACAAAGGAGATGAGGGCGAGCGTGGGCTGGTGCACGACGGCCCACAGGGCCAGTCCGGCGAGCGAGATCACGCCACACACCGTGTCGAAAACGCCAATCTTCCACACGCTGTGGGGGTTACGAAACGACGCAAGCACGACCACGCACGGCCCCAGTCCGAGCATCAAGGTCATCAACGACGCCAGGCCCACGTGCTGTTGTATCTCAACGCCGAATCCGAGCACGCCTTCGAGGCCCCAGAGCGACCACGTGACGCGATTCGGCGACGTCACGCCGCGCAACGTGTCGCGCACGTAGCCGTAGACACCCACCGCGGCGAGCAGTAGCGCGAGATATATAAAACGCGGGTCAATCACTTCACAAGTCTGCCCGTTCGCGAGTGTCTCGGCGGTAGTGAAGACGAAGGTGAGCGCACCGCGTCCAGTAACCTCGGGCATCGTGGATGTCAAAGAATTCTTGGGAATGCACAGAGTGAGCGAGTCCACCTGGCGTTTTCGCGTGACCGAGCGATTGATGACGCCCGGAAAGTTTCTCTTCGGCGGCTGCGGTCTCGCCACGGGCATCGTGGCCCTCGAAGAGGCCAGTGCTCGACCCACCATCTTCGCCGCGGCGCACTACCTCTCCTTCGCACCGCTCGGCGCCGAAGTCCAGGTCGAAGTGGACCTCGCCGTGGTGGGCAAGCGCGTCACCCAAGCTCGCGCTACCACCTACGTCGACGAGCGCGAGATCCTAACCGTGAACGCCGCTCTGGGTACCGGGGAACTCAACGCGCCGGTCCCCTGGGTCACGATGCCCGACGTCCCTGCTCCCGAGGACTGTCCGCCGCGCGTCATGGCCCGACTATTGAATAACTCGATCTTCGACCACGTCGAAGCACGTGTGGCCATCGGGCGACCCTTCGGCGAGCTCGACGCCACGTTGGGCTCGCCCGTGTCGGCGCTATGGGCGCGCGTGCCCAATCACCTCGAACCCTCGGCGGCCACCCTGGCCATCTTTGGCGACCTCGTCTCGGGCGGCGCGACCCAGCCGCTCGGACGTCAAACGATGGGGCGAAGTCTCGACAACACCCTTCGCGTCGCGACGCTCGAACCAACCGAGTGGGTGCTCATTGAAATTCACATGCTGGCCCTCGTCGGCGGCTTCGCCCAAGGAATAGGTTTCCTTTGGAGTCGCGACGGCACGTTACTTGGCACCGCCAGTCAGTCCATGGTGTCGATGTTTTGGGAGCCGTCGAGCGCCTAAAGCGATTCAAACGCTGGTGTAGATTGGTACCTCTGCGGGGCTATAGCTCAGTCGGTTAGAGCGCGTCACTGATAATGACGAGGTCGTAAGTTCGATTCTTACTAGCCCCACCGCGAGGGATTGGGATGGACAGCCCTTCACCGTTCGGATCCGCATTCGGACAAATGGCTGACGCCCCACGCCTCGATGCTCACGAAGCCGACTGCTCTCTGCCAGTGCGCTCGCGGTGCGTGCACCCTGGCCAACAGCATGGCCGACGCTGACCTTCCTCCAGCTCCTCCTGGGTCCGGCGAATGCGACGTTCTCGGGTCATGTCCTGCTTGGCATCCTCGACCCAACAGATGAACTCGTTGCGGGCAAGAGGAGTGATGTCCTTCCAGGCATCGAGTGCCGTGAGATTGGCGATCAAAGCCTTTCGCAGGTCTCCGGGGAGCTTGTGGACGACCCCACCAGGGATTCGCTGGCCGCTCATGCGACGACAGTAGCGCCTAACACCATCGAGCTCTTCTATCTGTCCGAAAGCCTCACCACGAGGGGATTGGACGATTCTCCGTCATCCGCTCGAACAGTCGATTGCCCACTCCTCGCCTAATAGCGAGGTGGACCGGCCGCGACGTACTCGCGCACCTCGTCGTAGACCAGATTGAAGGGCCCCGGCCCCGTAAGGAACCACGTGGCTCCCGCCCGCGCCCACTGGGCGTAGCGTTCGTCGGGGCGGTAGACCATTTTCTCGTCGCGCTGGCCCCATACGACGATATCGAAGTTTTCAAGGTCGGCCCCGCCTTGAAGCAGTCTGACCTTGAGCTCAACGACGTGATCGGGCTCAGTCATCTGAATGACCATCATCCCTTGGTGTTGAGCGGCTCGACGGATCGGTGCCACATTCGGCCATCGACCGGCCGTCCAGATCGGAATGCCGCCCGAACGATACGCGGTTGGATGAAATGCCACGTCTTGGGCCCGGAAGAACTCGCCGGTGATGTTCACCTCTTCGCCCGAGACCAAACCTTGAAAAATGGCGAGCCCTTCGTTCAAGGCACGACCACGTACGGCGGCGTCGGTTAACTCGCCAAAGCAGGCGAGCTCACCGCCCGGGTAGTCATCACCGATACCGAAGCCCATTACGAGCCGACCCTTGGAGAGGCGGTCGAGCGTGACGGCTTGACGCGCCACCACCTGTGGACGACGACGGATCAACGGAGTCACCATCGGTCCGAGCGTGATGCGCGAAGTACGCGCCGCCATGACGCCAAGGCAGACGTAAGGATCAAGGATGTCGCGCACCGGCGCCGGGTAGCGCAAGTGGTCCCAGAGGAAGAAACCATCCCAACCCGTCTCCTCGGCCAGCACCGCCAGGTCGGCTATCCCCTCGGCGTCGGCGAGGCCGTCAAAGGGAGGGAGGAAGAGTCCGTGCTTCATGTCACCACCTGTCATCGTCGCTGGCTCGATTCTTACCTGTCACGAATCAAACGCGGCGCACCCACGCGAACGACTCGCTGGGCGAGCACCAACGGATCTCTGTGGTACGAATCATCGACGCGCTGCCACGCGGCGCCATCGCCAAGGTGTTGCAGCACGAACGCCCGGACCGTCTGGTCTGCGAGCGTGGCGAAGAGCGACGTTGCCATCGTTCGGGCGACGCGCGGCTGTCCGTCCTGGGGGATGTCCACGCTTGCACCTTCGCTCTACGCCCCTAGACACCCGAACGTTAGATGCGATACCGTACGACCCATGAGACTCTTTCGCTGGAAGAAGAAGTACGAAGACACCTCCACCTCGGGCGAGGACGACTTTGCCCAGCACCACGGCCGAGAGTCGGCGAGCCCGCAAGCCGAGCAGGCCCAGTCGAGCGAGACCCTCTCACCCGACGGCGCGCTGGGTCCAAGAATCGGCACCGGGTTGGGTGGGCCCCTGGTCACCGGAAGTCTTACCCACAACGTGCCCGACGCCGTTGGCGAGATCCGAAGCGCAGCCGACCCCGAGGACGACAACGCCCGTGCGACGTCCATCAACAAAGAGCGCGAGGCGGAAGAACGCGACCGCTAACCAACGTGCGCGACTCGTCGGGTTCGACACGCTAAGCGCCACGGCAACACCAAGGGATTGTTCCTCGAGTCGCGCGTTCGTGGTGGGTTAGCGTTATTGATACGACACAAGGAACTGCAACATGGCCACCGACCGCTCCGCACTGACCAGCCTCGAACGAGAGAAGGCGTCCGTCTTTCACTCGTGGTCGGCCCAGGGCTCGATCAACCCGATGATGGTGAAAGACGCCCAGGGCGTCTACGTCACCACCGAGGACGGCGCCACCTTTCTCGACTTCTCCTCCCAACTCGTCAACACCAACCTCGGTCACCAGTACCCGGCGGTCGTGCGCGCCATTCAAGAACAGGCCGGGACCTTAGCCACCATCGCGCCCCAACACGGGTACCACGCGCGTTACCGCGCCGCCGAAATGATTCTCGACCACTCCTTTGATGGAGCGGCGAAGGTCTTTTTCACCAACGGGGGTACCGAAGCCGTCGAGCACGCCGTGCGCATGGCCCGACTGCACACCGGTCGCGCCAAGGTGCTCGCGACCTATCGCAGCTATCACGGCGCCACCGCCGCGTCGATCAATCTCACCGGCGATCCCCGACGCTGGCCGAACGACAACGGCTCGGCGGGCGTCGTGCACTTCTTTGGGCCCTTCCTCTACCGATCAGTGTTTCACGCGAACACCGAAGAAGAAGAGTGCCAACGCGCCCTCGAGAGCCTCGAGAACACGATCGCCTTCGAGGGACCCGCCACCATCGCGGCGGTGATCTTAGAGACGATTCCTGGAACGGCGGGCATCATGGTGCCCCCGACGGGCTATCTCCAGGGCGTTCGCGAACTCTGCGACCGTCACGGCATTGTCTACATCGCCGACGAGGTGATGTGCGGCTTCGGTCGGGCCGGCGCGTGGTTCGCCTATCACCAGCACGGCGTCAAACCCGATCTGGTGACGTTCGCCAAGGGTGTCAACTCGGGGTACGTGCCCCTCGGGGGCGTCGTGATCAACGAGGCGATCAGCGCGACGTTCCACGAGCGCGTCTACCCCGGGGGCCTCACGTACTCCGGCCACCCGCTGGCCTGCGCCGCCGCGGTGGCGTCAATGGAGGCGATGGAGCGCGACGGCATCATCGAGAACGCTCGTCGCGTGGGCGAGGAAGTGTTGCGCCCCGGTCTAGCGGCGATGGCGGACACGCACCGCGTCATCGGTGACGTTCGGGGCCTGGGCGTCTTCTTCGCCCTCGACCTCGTGAGCGATCGAAAGAGCCGAGAACCTCTCGCGCCCTACGGCTCGAGTTCGCCCGCCATGAACGAGATCCTCGCGGCCTGTCGCGACGAGCGACTCTTAATCTTCGCCAACTTCAATCGTCTCCACGTCGTGCCCCCGTGCACGATCACCGACGACGAGGCGCACGACGGACTCGCCCGGCTCGACCGTGCGCTCCGAGTGGCCGATCGATACTACGTCGGCGCCTAATGACCAACGATCAAGGGCGGGCTGAGGTCGCCGCGCGCCTGCGCGCACTCGGACACGACTTTGTCGCGCGATCGCTCAGTGACGAACAGCTCGACGCACTGCTCGCGCCGCTCGACCAACTCACCGACATCGTTGGCAGCGCCGACGCGCGCGTACGAACATTCCCGAGAGTGGATCTGGCGAACTTCAAGATGGCCGTGCCGCGAGAGGACAGCGTCGAGCATCACCAACTCTTCACCGACTCCTTTGTGTCGGGTCTCACGAATCCCCTGGGGCTCGGCGCCTCGCTACGTCGAGAGGGTGACGTCGCGGTGATGGACGTCACGCTGGGCCGGGCCTTCGAGGGCGCACCGGGTCGGGCGCACGGCGGCGTCGTGGCGGCCCTCATCGACGAGACGATGGGCCTGGTTCTGGCGATTCACGGGGTGCTCGCCTTCACGGGACAGCTCGACATCACGTACCTCGCGCCCACGCCCATCGGCGAAGCGCTTTGCGCGCGAGCGTGGCTCTCGCGCCACGCCCATCGAAAACTCTTCGTCGAGGCCAGCGTGCGCGCGAACGAGGTCGACGTCGCCAAAGCGAACGCACTCTTCATCGCGGTCGATCCCACCAAGTTCCTCAAACACCTGGCGCCCGAGCCCTAGAGCTCTGCCCCGCATGCCCCTGCGTGTCCGTCGAAGGTTTCGATCAAGCAAAGCGCCTTCTCGCATCGATGGCGTCTTTTGGGTCTTGAAACTCCTCTCGACCGCCATGGGCGAGGCGACCTCGGACTTCTTGGTGCATCGATTCAACCCCGAGCTCGCGGTGCTCGGCGCGGCCGTGGTCTTCGTCGCGATCTTGTGGTGGCAGCTGACCGTGCCCCGATTCCTGATCACGGCCTACTGGTCGGCGGTGGTGATGGTCAGTGTCTTTGGCACGATGTGCGCCGACGTGTTGCATGTGCGCTTCGGCGTGCCCTACGTGGTGTCGGCCTTCGCGTTCGCCGTGGCGCTCGTGGTGGTCTTCGTGACCTGGTCGCGCGTGGAACACACCTTGTCGATCCACAGCATCACCACCACCCGACGCGAACTCTTCTACTGGGCCGCGGTCACCGTCACGTTCGCCCTCGGCACCGCGGTCGGCGACCTGACCGCGTACACGGCGGGCCTGGGCTTCTTGCGATCGGCACTCCTCTACGCGATTCTCTTCTGCCTGCCCGTAGTGGGCTTCGCCCTCCTGCGGCTAAACGCCGTGGCGATGTTCTGGACGGCCTACATCCTCACCCGGCCCCTCGGGGCGTCCTTCGCCGACTACCTCGGCAAATCGCGCGACCAGGGCGCCTTGAACTGGGGACCGGGCAACGTGTCGTTCATGTTTTCGGCCGTGATCGTGGTGATCGTGGCCGTACTGGTGGGTCGTGAGCGGCAACGACGGGCTAGTCGCGTTCGTCGCGTTGGATGAGGAACGTCCCGGTCGCGCGGCTCACCAATTTGTCCTCAAGACTGGTGAGGGTCGCCTCGGCGTAGGCGATCTGGCGCGTCAGGCGCACGACGTCCCCGCGTAGCCGGTAGTGCTCGCCGAGCAACGCCGGGCGCAGCAGTTCGGTCGTCATTTCAATCGTTCCCTGAGTACGGTCTCTGCCCACCAGCGCGGCGTTGATCGAGAAGTTCATCGCCGCGTCGAGCAACAGCGCGTGCACACCGGCCTGCACGCTGCCGTGGGGGTTACAGGCGAGCTCGCTCGGGAGAAAGGTCCCCGTCACCCAGCCCAGGTCTTCGCCGTCGACACCGTAACTCTCGAACGCTCCGCCCACCGCGCCAATGAGCGCCATGCCCCCGTCACCCAACCAACGATCCATGTCCTTTCGCGGCGCACTCACGTCCGTGACGATACTGCGCGTACCGGTCTAGGCTTCGCGCGGTGGGTTCTACTCACCCAAACAAAGGAGAGCCATGCCGACTGCGGTCATCGTCGATGCCGTTCGCACCCCGGGGGGCAAGCGCAATGGAAAGCTCAAGAACTGGCACGCGGTGGACCTCGCCTCTGAGGCCCTGCGGGCCCTGGCCAGTCGCAACCACCTCGACCCGAGCGTCGTCGATGACGTGATCATGGGTTGCGTGTCCCAGGTGGGCGAACAGGCCTTCAACGTCGGGCGCAGCGCGGTCCTCGCGGCCGGGTGGCCCGAGTCGGTGCCCGCCACCACCATCGATCGTCAGTGCGGCTCGTCCCAACAGGCGTTGCACTTCGCCGCCCAAGGCGTCATGTCGGGCGCGTACGACGTGGTCGTGGCGGCCGGCGTCGAGGTGATGACGCGTGTGGCCATGGGTTCATCGATCGGCAAGGACGCGGGCTGGCCCTTTGGTCCGCGCGTCGCCGCGCGCTACGAACCCGTGGGTGGACTGAAGAACCAGGGCATCGGGGCCGAGATGATCGCCGAC
This sequence comes from Acidimicrobiales bacterium, assembly GCA_035533495.1. Taxonomy (GTDB): domain Bacteria; phylum Actinomycetota; class Acidimicrobiia; order Acidimicrobiales; family RAAP-2; genus RAAP-2. The sequence continues at coordinate 7,706 of DATLTW010000027.1, forward strand.
CAGTGGGGTATCTCGCGTGAGGAGCTCGACGAGTTCTCGGTCGAGAGTCATCGCCGGGCCGCGCGAGCCACGGCCGAGGGCCGTTTCGAGCGCGAGATCGTGCCGGTCTACGTTCGCGACGACAACGGCGAGACGACCGACGAACTCATGACGAGCGACGAGGGCATCCGGCCCGACTCCAGCGTGGAGGCGCTCGCGAATCTAAAGGCCGCCTTCAAAGAGGGCGGCAAGGTCACCGCGGGCAACTCTTCTCAGATCACCGACGGCGCGTCGGCGGTGCTCATCATGAGTGAAGAGAAGGCCCGCGAGCTCGGCTACACCCCGAGGGCGAAGTTCCACTCGTTCGCGCTCGCCGGGGTCGATCCCGTCACCATGCTCACCGGTCCCATCCCCGCGACCACCAAAGTGTTAGAGCGCGCCGGACTGACCCTGGACGATATCGACCTCGTGGAGATCAACGAGGCCTTCGCTTCGGTGGTGCTCGCGTGGCAAAAGGAGCACAAGGTGGACCTCGCCAAGGTGAACGTCAACGGCGGGGCGATCGCGCTCGGTCATCCGCTCGGCGCGTCGGGCGCCAAACTCTGTGCGACGCTGTTGAACGAACTCGAGCGCACCGGCGGGCGCTACGGCCTGCTGACGATGTGCGAAGGCGGCGGACTGGCGAACGCCACGATCATCGAGCGAATGGGTTAGTTCGCCCCTTGCGACGTCGAGCGCTAGCGATAGCGCGTGGCGAGGTAGAAGCCGGTGAACATGGTGAGAAGTCCGAGCCCCAGGTACCACGGCGACGTCGAGCCCGGCAGGACCTGGAGATAGTTCAACACGATCACCATCATCCCGAAAAGCAGCAAGTCGATCAGTAGCCAGCCGTACCAGTGCGGACTGTGGTCGGCGTTGACGGGGCGTCGCTTGGTGACGCGCCCGCGTTCTTCGGCGTTGACGTAGCGACCCACCGACTTCTTCGCCTTCGGCCTCGAGGAGGATTTCGCCATTGGTCTTGATGTTATTACGGCGCAGCTGTTAGCCGGTACTGGTAGACGGTGGACCGATGCTCGCCGTCGAGTCACACAGCGTGAGATTGACCGTCGACCCGTAGGTCACCGACGTGCCGCCCTGAGCACTTTGGCTCGTGACGATGGCCGGGGAGCCCGGTGTACAGATGTTGGTCGTGTCGATCGTGTAAAACGGCACCAGTCCTTGCCCTTGGAGCTTCGCCGTAGCCACGCTCTGGGTGTCGTTGATCACGGTGGGCACGACCATCGGACAGAAGCCCGAGGAGATGATGAGCTTCGCACTCTCGCCCGAGGTGACGAGCGAACCGGCGACTGGCACCGTGGCGACGACTAGGCCCAACGAGACGGCGTTCGAACACGTCCGACTGACCGTAGGACTGACCAACAGACCGGCCGTCGTGAGGTTTGCCGACGCGCCCGCCTGGGTTTCGCCGCCCACGTCCGGCATCGGGTACTTCGTCCCCGGGGCCAGCACGGTCAAGTACACGATGTCGCCCGTTCGGTCCTTCGTACCCGGGAGCGGCGTCTGAACGAGCACGATGTTGGGGACTTGGTTGGCCGCCGCCGTGGGCGTGTCGATCACTCGGTAGGAGAGCTTGAGGGTCTGGAGCATGTTCTCGGCGTTGCTCAACGAATATCCGGTGACTTGAGGCACCGTCACCGGTGAGGTCGTCTTGCCCAGGCTTACCGTCAAGAGCACCGAGCGACCCTTGGCGAGACTCGTCCCGGCCTTGGGCGCACTGGCGATGACCGTATTCTTAGTTTTCGAAGAGTGGACGTACAAAGTCGTTACCAAAAAACCGTCATTGTTGAGTTGTGTGGTCGCGGCTGAAATCGTCAGACCGCTCACGCTGGGCAGATTCGTCAACGTCGCCTTCCCGTGCAGGTAGTAGGCGAACCCCGCCGCGGCGATCAACACGACGACCAGTGCGACGATCGGTCCAACGTAACCGCGGCGACGCCGGCGAATATCGGTGCGCGGCCCGGTCATGAGCGGTACGGATTGGGTGTGCTCCCCCGACGCCACGGTCGACACGGTACGCGTCGCGTCTTCGCCAAAGAACGCCGCGTCGCGCTGGGCGGCTCGCACGGGTTGGCCCTCGGAAAAGCGAATGAGATCGGCCCGTAATTCGTCGGCCGACTGGTAACGCTGCGAGGGAGACTTGGCCATCGCCTCGATCACGATCGCCTCGAGGTCGTGGGGCACCGCGTCGGTGAACTGCCGCAACGAGGGCACCGCGTTGTGCACGTGTTGGCTCGAGACTTCAACGGGGGTGTCGCCGATAAAAGGCGGCCGGCCCGCGAGCATCTCAAAGAGCACCACGCCCAGGGAGTACACGTCGCTTCGTCCGTCGACGGCGGCGCCCTCGGCCTGCTCGGGCGAGAAGTACGTCGCCGTGCCCATGACCGAGCCGGCCTCGGCCAGGTGATCTTCGCTCGACACCGCCTGGGCGATGCCAAAGTCCGTGACCTTGACCTGACCGTCGGGCGTAATCAAGATATTGCCAGGCTTCACGTCACGGTGCACGACACCGTTGCGATGGGCGTAGCCCAGCGCGGCCGCGACTTGGCCCACGATTTGCGCCGAGTGGGCGGGCGTGAGGGCCTTGGAACCGCGAAGCATCTCGGCCAGCGAGGTCCCCTCCACGAGTTCCATCACGATGAAGTACGTGCCCTCGTCCTCGCCCCAGTCAAAGACCGGCACGATGTTGGGGTGGGAAAGATTCGCCGCGGCCTGCGCCTCTCGGCGAAAGCGCTCGACGAACGACGCGTCGGCGCTGAGTTCGGGGTAGAGGATTTTGAGCGCCACGGCGCGGTTTAAGAGCGTGTCTTGGGCCCGGTACACCATCGCCATGCCCCCCCGCGCGATTAAGTGGGTGACCTCGTAGCGACGAGAGTACAGACGAGGGTCATTAACGGGCTCCATACCAGACCCAGCCTACGCCCTGTCAATCACGCGTAAAGTCGCGCCACTATGGACACGTCGAACCAGTCATCGAGAAGCGTTGACCGGATTGAATCGCGAGCGCGCCTTCGACAAGACATCGCATGACAGGTCCCGCCACCGACGCGCCGGTCGCCGAAGTGACTTGAAACGGTAACACGACCGCAACGGCAATCGTCGGATCGCTGGCCGGCGCGAAGGCGATCATCCAGTCGTCGGTGTTCTGGGAACTGTTGCCGACCTGGGAGGTGCCGGTCTTGGCGGCCACGTTGTCCGCCGCGGGAAAGACGCCATACGCGGTGCCGTAAAGCGCGACGTTCACCATGAGTGGCACTATCTGACCGGCCTGGGCCGCGGTGAGCGGGTTCTTCCACACGGTGGGCTTGTATCGCTTGACGATGGTGCCGTCGGGTCCGGTGACGTAGTTCAACAGATGCGGCGTCATCATGACCCCGTGGTGGCCGACCGCGGCGGCCACGAGCGCGTTCTGCAAGGCGGAGGTGCGAACGTCTTGTTGGCCAATGGCGGAGTACGCCACGCCGGGCAGGTTGAACGTGAAGAACGACGCGGGGGGAAAGTTGCTGGCCACCGCGCCGGGTAAGTCGATCGGCGGTACCTCGTTGTAGCCGAAGCTGTCGGCCGCGAGCGACAGGTCCGTGCCCCCCACGTCCAGGCCCACCATCGCGAATCCGGTGTCACACGAAGGTGGCAACATTTCGGCGATCGTCCCACCGCAACTGCCAAAGGCGTAGTTCGAAAACGTCTTGTTGGTATTAGGCAGATTGATGGTGACGGCCTTGCGATAGTACTTGAGCAACAACTGAGGCTTCGACACCACCACCGCGGAGGTCGTAACGATCTTGAACGTCGATCCTGGCGGGAAGGTCTGCTGGGTGGCCACGAGTCCCAACGGCGGGAAGCCCTCGGCGTCGTTGGTGTTGTCCTTCGTCCACGCCGCTTTGGCCACGGCGTAGTCCGGCGACGTCAGGGGAATCGGGTTATACGTTGGGTTCGAGTACATCGCCAAGATGTTGCCGTTTTGTGGATTGAGCACCACCGCCGCGCCGTCTCTGCCCGCCATGGCGCGCTGGGCGATACGCTGCAACGCCGGCTCCAACGTCAGGGTCACGTTGTCCGCGGCACTGGTCGGCGCAAGAACCTGGGCGAGACTCTGGGGCGGTTGGGCGTGCGAGATCAAGTAGTTGTTGTACTCCGCTTCGAGAGCCCACGTTCCATAGATTGGCGAAGAGAATCCGATCAGGCCCGACGTAAGGGCGCCCAGGGGATAGACGCGACGGTAGACGCTGCCCGTACGCACCGACTCGGCCAGAATGGTTCCGTCCGCCGCAACGATCTGTCCGCGAGGCGCGTTGTTCGACGCCTGCGAGTTTCTCGGGTTAAGCGGTGAGTTGTCTAGAGCCTTGGCCCGAAAGAACTGGAGGTTGGCCGACTGGGCCGCCACGACGACGAAGAGCAGCAAAATCACGGCCGCCAGAGTGCTGAGTCGACGAGACACGGCCTATCCCGCCTTCACGGTGGTCGTGGTCTTTATTGGCGTCGTCGAGGTCGTGGTCGCGGGATTGGACAGCGTCGTCGTGGTCGTGGTCGTGGGTTTGGACGCTCGACTGAGTGCCCAGGCGGTGTGCAAGTAGGCGGCGTAGTGCAAGGCGGAGTTGAGCGAGGGTTCACTTATGGTCTTGGCGAGCGCCCGAGCGTCGCTCGGACGCAGATGGCTCGCGGAGTACGTGGTGTCGAGCACCTTTACCGGGTGGTACCACAGCACGCCGTGGGGTTGTCCCTGGTACACCCCGATAACACCCGCGTCGTCGCCCAGAAAGAAGTTCGAGTAGGCGTACCAGTGCAGCACCGAAAAGAATCCGACGACGAGCGCAACGACGATAAGCGCGGAGGCCCACACTCGCCACGTCCAACGTCGGCGACGCCGGGCACTCGGTGTGAGCGGCGGCGGTGCGGTACTCATCGTGCGACGAATGGGAAACGTGGCCACGTTGACCTCGTCAAACTCGAGCAGGATCACCGAGATGTTGTCGCGACCACCAGCGACTTTCGCCTCGCTCACCAAGCTCTCGACGGCCAGTTCGAGTCCATTGGGCGCACTGGCCAATCGAGCCAGCGTGTCGCCGTCAAGTTCATTGGAGAGTCCGTCACTGCACAGCAGCACGCGGTCTCCCGCGAGTGCGCTGATCGACGTCACGTCGATCGCGATCGTGTCCTCAACGCCCACCCCTCTGGTGAGTTGGTGACGCCGAGGATGCACCACCGCCTCTTCGGGGGTGAGTCGGCCCATTCGAACCCACTCCTCGGCGACACTGTGGTCCTCGCTGAGTTGGCGCAAGGCGCCGTCACGGAGTTGGTACGCCCTCGAATCACCGACGTGCACCAAGGTCGGTGACATGACACCTTCGAGGTCGTAAGTGAGCCCGACCGCGATGATCGTCGTGGCCATGCCAAAGTGCTCGGGGTTCGCTCGAGCGTCACTGACGACCGCCCGGTTCGCGTTTTGAATCGCCTCGACCAGTCCTTCCACGTTCCGGTTCTCACGAAAACCCTCGCAGACGAGATCAACCGATATCGCCGCGGCGACCTCCCCGGCGGCGTGACCTCCCATTCCGTCGGCAATGATCGCGAGCGTGTCGTCCGCGAAGAGGACGTCTTGATTCGTCAGACGTACCAGCCCAATGTCGGTCGCCGCGGCGTAGCGCCAACGTGTCAACGAACAACCTCAAAGAGCACGCCGCCCACCTGCACGACGTCGCCACGTTCGAGGTGCACGCGACCTCGAACCAGCTCTTGGTTAACGTAGGTACCGTTCGTCGAACCGAGATCCTCAATGGACAGATCTCCCTCGTCGTTCGCCACCCGGGCGTGGCGAGACGAGAGGAACGAGTCTTGAAGCGAGAGGTCGCATTCGCCACTTCGACCGATGGTCACGCCAGTTTCCACGTCAACTCGTTCACCGCTTCTCTCCGCGGGTTCAATGAACTCCAGCGCCAACGTGGTGCGACGACGCCGACGGCTCTTCGCTGCGTCATCCACCGGACGAGCCTGCAGCGACGCCACGCGAAGTACGCGCGCAAAGAACAGTACGGCAACGACCATCACCAGGACCTGAAGCGGACGAATGGCCGCCGCGTAGTTCGTCGTCGCGACGAAGTGACTCAAGCGAGCTCAATCCGGAAATGGAGTTTGCCCACCGTGACGTCGTCACGCGGCGAGAGCGAGACAGCCGACACGCGATGTCCATTCACGTACGTTCCATTGGTGGACTCCAGATCACGGATAGCCACGCCCTGGCTCGTGCGCCAGACCTCCGCGTGCTGGCGCGAGACGTTGGAGTCGTTGACGACCACTTCGACGTCGGGGCTACGACCAATGATCAACGGGAGATCACCGACCGCAAAGGACCGACCGTCACTCGCGATGAGCCGAGGTTGACTCTCGCCACCGACGAACTCCGTCTTGACCTCCACGGCACCGACTTTGAGGTCGTCGTCGACGAAGATCTCGACCTTCACCGGCCCCACAAAGGCGTACCCTTCGGACAACGCGTGCTGACGTACCGTCTCTTCAAGTTCGGTGACCAGCGCCTTTTGGAATCCTTCGAATCGCTCAGCGTCCGCCGGTCCGAGCCATACGCGGATTACGTTGGCCGAAATCGGACCCCGACCAGAAAGGCGACGGGTCAGGTCAACTTCACGAACAATGCGCGTGCCGATCTCAATCGGCTGCAGTGCGCTCTTGAAGGGTCGCGAAAATGTTCGCTCAAAGATACGCTCAAGGCGGTTTTCGACACTCTTAAGAACCATGGCACCTCTAACTGTACCGGTCGGTCCCTCGTAGTTAAGGGCGTCGAAAGAGTCC
>DATLTW010000028.1:0-13360 GCA_035533495.1 Acidimicrobiales bacterium
ACGACCGCCACCGCTTCGTTAAAGCCCTGTTCGACTCTTGAGCTCACCGCCGCCGCAGCGGCTTCAATGGTTCCGAGGGTGTCGCCGACGATTTTTGCGGCCTGATCAAATTTGTCTGTCATGCATACCAGAGTAGCGAGATGGGCGTCGGGTCGTCTCCCGACCCCTTTTCGCGCCGCTCCCGTTCTGGTGAGTTCCACTCAGAATGCAAGACGTCGGGATATTCGGTACGCGTCTCGTCAGGATAATCACCGTGCCCGCCACTTCAATATCGGCGCCCCAGGAGGCGGAAAGTACATTGAGGCGGGACGAATCCCCAGAGATGAGCGGACGGAGAATCGTGCACGACCGAATAAGCGCCGCGGCGGTGCAGATGAGCTCGGGTTCGGACCCGGCGAGCAACGTTGAATCCGCGCTCGAACTGATCCGTCGCGCCGCTCGCCAAGGGGCGACGTACATTCAGCTACCCGAGTACTTCAACTACCTCGGTCCCGTTGAGAACTATGAAATGGTGGCTGAATCGATTCCGGGGCCGACGACTAAGCGATTCGGTGCGCTCGCCAAGGAGCACGGCGTCACCGTGCAACTGGGCAGCGTGCTGGAGATCTCCTCGACGCCGGGCAAGTTCTTCAACACCAGTGTGATTCTTGGTCACTCGGGGCACGTCACGGCCACGTATCGAAAGGCCCACCTGTTCGACATCGACGTGCCGGGCGAAGTGGCCTTCAAAGAGTCCACCGCGATCACCGCGGGTGATGAATTGGTCGTCGCGGCGTGCCCCGGATTCGATCTCGGAGTCTCCGTCTGCTTCGATCTGCGCTTTCCCGAGATGTACCGAGCGCTCTGCATGAAGGGCGCGACGATCTTGGCCATCCCGGCGGCCTTTAACGCCAACACCGGGCGGGCCCACTGGGAAGTACTGGTGCGCGCGAGGGCGATTGAAAATCACGTCTTCGTCGTGGCGGCGGCCCAGGTGGGCACGACCGTCGAGGGAATCGCGACCTTCGGGCACTCGATGATCGTGGGACCCTGGGGCGACGTGCTCGCCGAATCGGCCAGTGACGGTGAGGACGTACTCGTAGCGACGCTCGATCTCGACGAGGTTGACCGCCGGCGATCGCAGATCGACGTCGTTCACCTCCGGCGCCCGGACCTGTACTCCTCGCTCGACGATTGACGCTCCGCCTCAGAGACGGTGCGCGCCTCACGGACTTACGACTTGGTCGCCCGAGTCCCCGTCACGAGGCGCTCGCGATCGAACATCCGTGAGACGATTCGTAACGCCCGTACGTCGATCGCCAGGATCACCACGGCGAAGATCAGCGCGACCTTGAACGTCGGATGGATGATGTTGAGGGCCATCAAAAACACCACGCCAACAATGGGAAGACTCGCGAGCGTGCCGAGTTGCTGGGCGACGCGCACTTCACTCGCACGCACCGACACCGCCATGCCAACCACGATGGCCCAGCCGGCCACGAGGGGGGCGAAGAGAAATAGAGCGAGCAGCACCGCACCGTTGTGGAACACCGCGGAGGCGATTGCCGGGTGAGCGAAGAGCCGAACCGCCCCGAGGAAGAGTGCGTAGATCGTGTAGGAGAGGGCCAGCGTGGGGACCATGATCGCCGCGGCTTTGCCGAGGATGAGCTCGTGGGAGGTAAGGGGCGTGGTGAGCAACGGCTCGAGCGTGCCCTGCTCGCGCTCGCCGACGACGGTGAAGGCCGCAAGGGTGCTGGGCGTAATGACCGGGATTAGGAGCATGTAGAGCAGGGGCAGGATGACGAAATGGTCCAAGGCCGCACGTGATCCCTGCGGCGCGGCGACGAAGATCGACACGATGGGCTCGACGAGAAAGAAGATCGGCAGCACGACCATGGTCACGACGATGGCTCGCTTGCGACGGAACTCCAATAACTCTTTGCGCACGACCGCGCGGACCCGCGGGGCGTCGAGCGACTTCATGGTGCGGCGGTCCCAGCGTGGTCGTTGATGAGTTCGAGGTATACATCTTCGAGGGAATGTTGCGCCTCGGCGATTGAGAGGACGTCGGCCCCGGCGTTGACGAGGCCGCGAGCCACCTCGGGCGCGGCGGCCTTGGGGTCGGAGACGGTGAGCACGTACGAGCCCGGCTCTGCCGAGCGCCAACTCTCGACGGCCGAGAGGTGGTCGAAGAACTGGTCGGGGTCGCGTAGTGGCGCGAGGGTTTTGACGACGAGCGCCCGTTGGAAGAGCTGTTCTCGCAGTTCGTCAGGGCGTCCGACGGTGCGCAAGGACTGGTTCATGATCGCGACGCGGTCGCAGAGCTTCTCGGCCTCGTCGAGCCGGTGGGTCGTGAGGAAGATGGTGACGCCCTTTTGGCGAAGGCCAATAATCAAGTTGCACACCTCGAGCGCCGCCACCGGGTCGAGGCCCGAGGTCGGTTCGTCCAGGAACATGATCGCGGGGTCACTGAGCAGGGTCCTCGCCAGTCCCACGCGCTGGCGGAGGCCCTTGGAGAGCCCGCCGCAGAGATCCGAGGCTCTATCAACGAGATTGACGGCCTCGAGGGCGTCCTTGATCCGCGCCGCGGTCCCCTGCACGCCGTAAAGACCGGCGAAGAACTCGAGGTTCTCGCTCACGGTCAGTCGCAGATAGAGTCCCGGCGACTCGGGCATGATGGCGATGCGCTGGCGGATCTCGACGCCATTTTTTGGATTCAGTGGAATGCCGGCCACCGTCGCCGAGCCCGAGGTCGGCGCGATCAATGTGCCGAGCGCGCGCACGGTCGTAGTTTTGCCCGCGCCGTTGGGTCCCAAGAACCCAAAGACTTCGCCGTAACCGACCTCGAAGGAGAGTTCGGAGAAGGCGGTGCGATCACCGAAGCGTTTGGTCAACTTGTCGACGACGAGGGCAGACTCGATTTTCGTGCCATGAGACACGCTCGGGGTGGTGCTCGCGCTCACTCGGATGCCCGTTGGTCGTGGGCTCGATTCTCGGACATCGAAGTTTGGGCACGGGTGGGGCAGCGCGACCGCTCGACGTTTTTCGAGAGCCCCAGGGATGTCACTGCGGTCATCGTGCTGTTCCTTTCGCGGCTTGACGTCGGTGAGCACTTAGGCGCCCGGTATCCAATATTGAGGTTAGACAGTGGCGCTGCGGTGGGCTCTGCGTCGCACGCGACGGGTCGTGGGTTCGATTCGCTCGAGGACCATCGGCCCTCGCGAGGTTTCTCGGGGCCGTACACTAAAGCCATGTGGGGGCCCGACTATCCAGTTCGAACGGTTCGGCTCGCTCTTCGTCCGTGGCGGCCCGAAGATCTAGAGGTCTACGTCGCGATTCGTACCGATCCAGAGGTGGCGCGTCACATCCCCGGACACCCCTTGACGCGCGAAGAGTCCATGGAGTGGTTCGCTCAGGCTGGCAGTGAGATTAAAAAAGTGGGGCAGGCGCTCAGTCTTGTCATCGAACGCCTGGAGGATGCCACCATCGTCGGGATGGTTGGCCTGTACTGGCGCAACGACGTGCACCGACAGGCCGAAATCGGCTTTATCCTGCTGCCGCCCTTCTTCGGTCAGGGGTTCGCGACCGAGGCTTCAGCCGCACTCCTGGAACTGGCCTTTGGGGGACTCGGGGCTCATCGAGTGTTCGCCGTGCTCGATGCGTCCAATCGGGCGTCAGAGAAGGTGTGTCAACGCCTTGGCATGCGACGAGAAGGGCTTCACGTGGGCGCCTACGTGGATGGGGATACGTGGGTGGACTCCCTCACCTATGCGCTTGTTGAGGATGAGTGGCGAACGTCACTGGCAACCAGTGGTGGGTAGCTCGTCTCGTCACACCACCACCATTTGCTCTTTGGTGCACTCTTAAAATATTGCGGACCCACGAGTAGCCCCCGGCCCGATCCGACTGACGCCGGGATGATCCAGATCACGGCTTCGGTCACCTACCTAGTGGGCTCGGCGGCAGGTCCCGGCACCGATTCGTCGTGTCGGCGCGGCAGCACCCAGTTCGGGCGCACGAAGTGGCAGGTGTAGCCGTTGGGGTAGTGCTCGAGGTAGTCCTGGTGCTCGGGCTCAGCTTCCCAGAACGCTCCCGCGGGTGCCACCTCGGTGACGACCTTGCCGGGCCAGAGCCCCGACGCCTCGACGTCGGCGATGGTGTCCTGGGCGACTCGGCGTTGCTCATCGTTGAGGTAGAAGATCGCCGAGCGGTAACTCGCGCCCCGGTCGTTGCCCTGGCGGTTCAGCGTCGTTGGATCGTGAACCTGGAAGAAGAACTCCAGGAGCTCGCGGTACGAGGTCACCGTTGGATCGAAGACGATCTCGATCGTCTCGGCGTGGGTGCCGTGATGTCGGTAGGTCGCGTTGGGAACGTCGCCCCCGGCGTAGCCCACGCGCGTCGAAACAATCCCCGGACGCCTTCGGATGAGGTCTTGCATGCCCCAAAAGCATCCGCCGGCCAAGACGGCCGTTTCCCTCTCGTCGCTCATGATGTCGCTCTCTTCTCGTTCGCGGCGACCTCGAACAACGTCTTGTACTCTGCGTAACCCTCGGCGTCGAGCTCTTGGTACGGAACGAACCGCAGTGCGGCCGAGTTAATGCAATAGCGCAGCCCACCTTCCTCCTTGGGTCCATCGGTGAAGACGTGACCGAGGTGCGAGTCGCCGTGCGAGGAGCGAACCTCGGTCCTCACCATCCCGAGAGTTGCGTCGCTGTTCTCTACGACGTTCTCGGGCACGAGGGGGGCGGTGAAACTCGGCCAGCCGCACCCGCTGTCGTACTTCGTGGTGGAGGCGAACAGGGGCTCGCCCGAGACCACGTCGACGTAGAGTCCAGCTTCCTTCTTGTCCCAGAACTCGTTGTCGAACGGCGGCTCGGTGGCGCTCTCTTGGGTGACGCGGTATTGATTGGGGTTTAGTTTCGAGATTGCTTCGGGGCTCTTCTCGTAGTGGGCGGTCATAGCAACTCCTTGTTAGAAGCAGAATAATGTCGTGGCGTGACTTCAGGCACGGACGTCTTTGGGCGCGCCCTCTTGGATTGGGCCAGCGGCGGCACCGTGGCCGAGACGATCGAGCGTGACGACGGGTTCACGACCTCAGGAGCCGGCCCCGAGGTGTATCTCTCTGAATTTAAAGGCTGGCCCTCGGCCGAACGCCAGTCCGTGCGCTTCCTGCGTGGACCGGTCCTGGACGTGGGTTGTGGCGCCGGTCGCGTGGCGTTGCATCTTCAACAGCGCGGTCTCGACGTGGTAGGTCTCGACTCGTCGCCTCTCGCCGTTCAAGCGGCGCGGATGCGCGGCGTCAAGGATGTCTGGTGCCAGTCGATGGCTTCGCGGGGCTTGAAGATCGGGCCGTTCGGCACCATTGTGATGTTCGGGAACAACTTTGGGCTCTTCGGCACGCCCGAGCGTGCGCGCAAGATCTTGAGCGAATGGGCGAAGAGGACCAGTCCGCATGCGCGAATATTTATGGAGAGCACGAATCCCTACGGCGGTGGCGCCCCGGGGTTCGATCGCGCCTACTACCACCGCAACAAAGAGCGCGGTGACATGCCCGGACAGGCCCGTTTTCGCTACCACTACGACTATTCGGTGGGTTCGTGGTTTCCTTGGCTCTTCGTCTCGAGAAGTGAGATGCGACTACTCCTTCGAGGAACGGGTTGGCGTCAAGCCCGCGTGCTGGGGGAGCGCCCGAGCGAGCCCTACGTCGCCATATTGGAGAAAGATTGACCGGCTGGCGTGAAGTCTTACTTAAGGGCCGGCATGATCTCCGAGGCGATAACGCCGACGTGATCAAGGTCACTCATGTCCAATATCTGTAAATAGATCCGAGTGACCCCCAATTCGCCGTAGGTGAGAATCTTCTCCGCGATCTGTTGGGGTGAACCGGCCAAGCCGTTCGCTGAGAGTTCACCAACGTCACGCCCAATGTTGGACGTCCGTCGTTCCAGATCGGTCTCGTTCTCTGCGCAACACACCACGAGCGCCACCGAGCGCACGAGTGACGCCGGGTCGCGCTGAAGCGCCGCGCAGGCCCCATCGACAAGCTTGAATTGTGAACGACAGACTTCGTAGGGCGCGAAAGGGACGTTGAACTCATCAGCGAACGTGGCGGCCAGACGTGGCGTGATTCTGGGCCCGTGACCACCGACGATGATGGGCGGCCGGGGCGACTGCACGGGTTTGGGCAGCGCCGGGCTATCGGCCAGCGAATAGTGCTTGCCCGAGAAATTGAAGGTCTCGCCAACCTTGGCACCCCATAGGCCGGTGATGATTTGAAGTTGCTCCTCTAGTTTTTCGAAGCGCTCACCGAGGGAGGGAAAGGGAATGCCGTAGGCCGCGTGTTCCGCCCCGAACCAGCCTGCCCCGAGGCCGAGTTCCACACGACCGGCGCTCATCGCGTCCACTTCGGCGACCGCGATCGCGAGCGCACCGGGATATCGGAACGTGGCCGCGCTCAAGAGAGTGCCGAGGCGAATCCGGCTCGTGTCGCGGGCCAGTCCCGCCAGCGTGATCCACGCGTCGGTCGGTCCGGGCAGTCCCGAGACGTTGCCCATTTTGAGATAGTGGTCGGAGCGAAAAAAGGCACCAAATCCACCGTCTTCCGCGGCGAGCGCCAGCGCCAGTATCTGGTCGTACGTAGCCCCCTGCTGGGGCTCGCAGAAGATCCGTAGTTCCACTCTTCCTGACTTCCTTCGCTCACGTACCGCGTTGATACGAGAATAATCTTCTACCAGAGTCGCTCGAACTCAAAGTATGGCCAGATTGTTGAGAACTAGATCGAGTGGAATAGCCCAATCCAGACCAAGTCCCAGTTGCATCGCCCTTGGCACTTAACTTCTTGCATGCGGTAGCCTGCACTTCGCGAGGTGGCCTCGCAGTTGCTTCGAATGAAGACGGTGAGGAAGTGCAAAATGCGAACACCAAGTGAAGTCGTTCAAGGTTTCGTCGATGCGACCATTCGGCGCGATTTGGGGGCGATGGCGGCGTCATTTAGCCCTGAGGCGATTTTTACCGAGTCCTACAGCGCGAATCCGCTGTTTCCGCGCAATGCCGAGGGGGTCGTGGCGAATGGACGTGAACAGATTCGTGCAGTCTATGAGTCAGCGTTGGGGGCGTTCGCTGGTGTGGAACTCGAAGTCGCTCACCGGTACGCCACGGGCAAAGTGGTGGTCGACCACGAGATCGCCAGCGGCGGAGCATTGACAGAGCCGCTGCATTCGCTTTGGGTATACACCGTTGAAGATGATCTCATCCAAACAATGCACGGGGTTCTCGCGTAGTCCCGATACGCGCCCGACGAGAGGTGTGGGGAGGTAAGGGAAAGCGGACTCCCGACCCGTGGCGTACCACCAGCGCCTTTCGATATTTTTTGGCAGGGAGCCATCGTCACTGATTTGGCCACCCTTTACAGGAGGGTGCTCAGCCCCCCGTCGACGGCGAGTATTTGTCCCGTGACGTAACTCGCGTCGTTCGAAAGCAAAAAGGCCACGACGCTGGCCACCTCCCACGCGGTGCCCTGGCGACCGAGGGGCACCGGCGTCGTGGCGCGACTGGGTCGACCAAGCGAGGCCCGTCGGCCCAGGGGAGTATCGATGAGGCCCGGCGCGACGATATTGGCGCGAACTTGGTGGCGTGCACCCTCGGCGGCGACGTGGCGACAGAGTCCCGCCAACGCTGCTTTTGACGCGTCGTAGGCGGGAATGCGACTGCCCGGTTTGAGTGCGGCCACCGACGAGACAAAGACCACCGCCGAGGGAGCGCCGTCGCTGGCCGCCCTTGACAACGCGTCGAAGGCGGCTTGACAGAGTAAAAAGTGAGATCGGACGTTGACGGCGAAGGTCTGATCCCACTGAGCGGCTGAAGTGTGCCTAAGACCGCTGCCAAGACCGGTGCCGACGTTCAGCACTAAGCCGTCGAGGCCGCCGAGAAGATCGGTAGCGTCGGCGACCGCACGGGCGCACTCCTCCGCACTGGTGACGTCTGCTTCAATCGCGAAACCGACCCTCCCGTCGGCTTCGATCATCGCGAGCGTCTCTTGGGACGCGCCAAGATCTCGGTCGAGGCACGCAACGGACGCGCCTTCTCGCGCGCAGCGCAGGCTGATCGCCCTGCCGTTGCCGATCGGCGCGTCGGGGTCGTCACTCGCCTGGGTGCCCGCGCCCACGACGAGTATTCGTCGCCCGGCGAGTCGGCCGATATCGGAAGGTCCAAGCGGGTCTTCACTCATTGCGGGAAACCACTTAAGCCGTCGTCGAGTTGAACGCCGAGCGTGTTGAGCGTCATCGCGACCAGGTGGTAGTGCCCGACGAGCATCGGGAGTTCGATGAGCTGAGCGGTGTCGTAGCTTTCCGCGATGATCGACCACGTCGCGTCGGACACCGTCGACGACTCGTGCAACTCGTCCGCCGCTCGCAACAGCGCCGCCTCCAGCGGCGACCAACCGATCGCGTCTGGTCCAAGCGTCACTCGCTCCACTTCGCCCGACGTGATACCCGACCTCAGCGCAATCCTGACGTGCTGTGCCCACTCGTACTCAGCGCCACAGTTCCATCCCGTGCGCAATATCAAGAGCTCCCGATCGCGGGCGGGTAATTTCCCATTGAGTAGCTTCCCGCCAAAAGGGAGCCAACGTCGAAAGAGTCCGGGCGCTCGCACCAGGGTGGTGAAGATGTTGGCATCTGTTTCCGCGCCCGAGGAGGACTGGTCCAGCAATTCTCGAACCTGGCCCGTTCGCTCAGCCAATGGAACCGGTGCAATTCGTAAAGGTCTTGATGTTTCCAACGCCTTGTCTCCTTCATCTCAAGGGCCAGTTTTCGCATCTTACGGTGGTTGCCAGCGTGGGTCTTTGGCACTATTGAACGATCTCGCAAAACGCGCACTGCAGCTTCCGGTCCTCAATCCCAGTGCGCTGTTGCGAAAGATAAAGTGTTGCAAGGTCTGAGGTGTGTCTCGTCGAGATTCAAAAGCCTAGATAGCAAACAGGACTTCAATTGGTGGAGTTAGGGGGAGGCAAACCCTGCTCCCTTGCACGCCATCAACAATCTCGACGTTTTCTGACGCGCGTAACTGTCCAAATATGCTTGTAATTATTACGTTCTCGTCCGCTGGCGAACGGCATTGACGTTCCCCATCATTCGAAAACCAAACAGCCTTCGTCGAGATCGACCAACGGCAGTTCGTCTCGCTCGGCCCAGTAGTCCTGGGTGTGACGCCACTCCGGCTTATCGATTCGTTTGGGCATGAGGTGCATCGAACGCATCAGGTAGTTCGGGTTGAAGTACTCCACGTCGATCCATTCAAGCCACGGTTCATCGCGGTCCTCAGGCCGCAAATGAGGGGTGACGCGCGTGGCGCCGAGTTCGTCCATGTGCAAGAGCATTCGATTGACAAAATCACTGACGAGGTCGACGCGAAGGGTCCAGCTCGCCCGGAAGTAGCCGAACACCCATACGAGATTAGGTACGCCGGAGAACATCATGCCTCGATAGGTGACCGTGTCGGCGAAGTCCAGTGGCGCACCATCAATTGAGAACGAGATATCGCCCAACACGCTCAAATTGAATCCGGTGGCCGTCACGATGATGTCCGCGTCCAGTTCGCCGCCGGACTTCAGGGCCACACCGCGTTCGGTGAACGTCTCGATCTCGTCGGTGACGATTGACGCCTGACCCGCGCTGATTGACTTGAACAGGTCGCCGTCCGGTAGGAAGGCGATTCGTTGGCGCCACGGCATGTAGCGCGGCGTGAAGTGGGTCTCTACGTCGAAGCCGGGTGGCAGGGCTGCGCGAACCAAGTCAATGAGCGCTTCCTTGGCGAAGGCCGGTTCCTCGAGCGCGAGTTGCGTTAACGCGCGCAGGTTGAAGAGGTTCTCGCGACGAACGATGTCGTGGACCCACTCTTCGGGGACGTCGAGTTCGCGTAAGTGATCGGCCAGGAGATTGCGGTTCTCGCCCGTGAAGAAATAGGTCGGCGAGCGCTGGAGGATCGTGACGTGCGCAACGGCGTCGGCAATTGCTGGTACCAGAGTTGCGGCGGTTGCGCCCGAGCCGATGACGACGACTTCTTTGTCGCGGTAGTCAAGGTCGGCGGGCCAGGTTTGGGGATGCACGATGGTGCCCTGAAACCGCTCCATGCCGGGCCACTGCGGCGTGTACCCCTCGGCGTGTCGGTAGTAACCCTGACACATCCAGAGGAAATTGGCGCTGACGCAGACCGTGTCACCAGTGTCGGTGCGCGTGGCACTCACGGTCCAACGGTTGTCCGCACTGCTCCACGACGCCGAGTCGATGTGGTGTCCGTAACGGATATGGCGGTCCAGGTCGTTTTCGGCGATGACGTCACTGAGGTATTTCTGGATTTCGGCGGCCGTGGCGATCGGCGCACTCGTCCAGGGCTTGAAGCGGTAACCGAACGTGTAGAGGTCGCTGTCAGAACGAATCCCCGGGTAACGATGCGTATGCCATGTGCCACCGAAACTGTTCTGGGCTTCGAGCACGGCGAAGCTGCGTTCGGGATTTTGGGTCAACAGGTGATAGGCCGTGCCAATACCAGAGATACCGGCGCCCACAATCACGACGTCGAAGTGCTCGATGATCTGGTTCTTCGTTGCCTCGCGCTCCAACGTCGTACTCATGTTCGTCCTTTCATCGGCCACCACTTCTATTGTGAGCTGCGTCGAATGATCAGTCAGTGCGCTTCCCAAATCGGAGATTAACCGCCCCGTGAAACTGGCGTCGAAGGAAGTTGGTCGTGCGCCTCGTTCGTGGCACCACGATCGATCTGGAAAGTAGACGCGCCCGACTGAATGCTCCGATGACATACGAAATTAGGGGGTACCCCATCGACTCGAAACCAGTCAGGGAGGCCTTCTAGGATTAGAAAAAATGAGGGGGGCCATGGAGAACTTCGCGGGACGCATCGCGGTCGTCACGGGCGGGGGCACGGGAATGGGGCGCGAACTCGTTCGCCAGCTAGCGAAGGAAGGTTGCCACGTGTCGACCTGTGACGTCTCGGCGACGGCACTTGACGAGACGCGAGCATTGGCTCTCGAAACGGCGCCGGCCGATACTCGAGTGACGACCTTTGTCGCTGACGTGGCCGATGAAGACCAGTTGCTCGCCTTTCGCGACAACGTCGCCAGAGGGCACGCCACCACGTCGATCAACTTGCTGTTCAACAACGCCGGTGTCGCCGGCGCGGGCAGCTTCGTCGATGACGATCGAAGCGCGTGGGAGCGTACTTTCGCCATCGACTGGGGTGGTGTCTACCTGGGCACGAGGACCTTTCTCGCCATGCTGATGGCGGCCGATGAGGGGCACCTCGTCAATACGAGCAGCATCAATGGAATCTTCGCGTCGGTCGGTCCCAATCGGCCGCACACCGCCTACAGCGCCGCCAAATTCGCCGTGCGCGGCTTCAGCGAGGCCCTCATCACCGACCTGCGGGTGAACGCGCCGCACGTGCGGGTCTCGGTTGTTATGCCGGGCCACGTCGGGACCTCGATTGTCATCAACTCTGGCATCGTGCACGGCAAAGAACCGGACTCCCTCGACCAGGAGGACCTCGTGAAGGCTCGACGTCAATTGGCGGCCGATGGCACGCCGGTCGATGAAGTCTCTGATGAGGATCTGCGCAAGGGTGTGGCCATGTTCGGCGAGGCCTTTCGCGACCTCGCCCCGCTGAGTGCCGCCTCGGCCGCGGCCATCATCCTCGACGGCGTGCGCCAGAACAAGTGGCGGATCCTCGTCGGCGAGGACGCGGTGATCACCGACCAAATGGTGCGCGACGACCCCGAGCACGCTTACGAACCCGAGTTCTGGCGCGCCCTCCAGGCCCGTGGGGGTATCGCTCTCTCATAGAACAATCACGACGCTATGCAGAGTGGGTCGAGACGAGGTGCCCACGGCGTAGCCGGCGGGAGTGCGAACGGGTGCGCTCACTGGTGCCCTTTGTCTGTCAAGTCGTCGGGTGGACGACGTGAATGACCGCACGAATCCAGGTGCGTCCATCCGACGTCGAGTACGTGACACCGTTTGGAAAGGTCGCGATCGCGCCGTGCGCACCGACGGGGTCCAAGCTGAGATAACTGAGCGAGCTCGGCAGTGTTGAGCGCGGAGTCGAGATCGAAACCCAACGACGGCCCCCGTTGGTGCTCACGTGTAGAAGTCCTCTATTGAAACGGTCCCAGGCCCACAGGACTGAGCCGTCATTACTCACCCACACCTCGACGTCGGTGTCGCCGATGTTGCCCACGTAGGGGACGTTGCCCGCCGTGGCGCCCTCACTGCCTTGGGCAAGAAGAGTCCAACGGCGACCGCGATCCGACGATTTTCCCAGATAGATGGTGCCTTGGCTCATCCCCCCGCCCTGGTAACACGTGAGATACCAGCCGGTGGGTGCGATCCGAAGGTCTTGAATCGGCACTTGGATGGTGAGCCCCGTCGATCCGCGAAGGCGGTAGCAGGGATTTGACCAGGTCGACCACCTCGTTCCTCCATCTGACGTCGCTAAGACGGGGAAGGCGCCCTCCATATCGCCGAGCGCGACGATCGCGCTCGAGGGGCCCGTGGCGGCAAGCAGGCGGACGCTCTCGGGCGCAGGCGATGATCCGGGCCGGGCGTGAGACGAAGGGATTCGCTCCACTTTGAATGGTCGAAGAGCCCCGACCTGGTATTCGTCAAGATACGACGGGCACCAGTTGCCGGCATCCACATTGAGTTCACGCTGCGTGCAACGAAGAGTTACGAGCGTCAGGACGCCTCCCGAAACCTGGTAGCTCTCGTTTACGGAGGGATCGCCGAGCGCGGGCGTCGCGAAGGTGGGCGTGTAGCCAGCAAACGCCAGGCGGCGCCAGCTCACGCCACCATTGGTCGTGACGTAGACGCCCTGGTTCGCAGCGGGGCCACCCGCCACGTTCGCGTCGGTGTATCCAACTTCCTTCGACACGAAGTGCAGATTCGGAGCCGACCAGGCGGCGCTGGGCAATTCGTAGGGAAGCTCACTGCGCACGCTCCACTGAGCGCCTCCGTCAGTAGTGGCGAGGAGGTATCCCTTGCTCACTTTCTGACTGGTTCCACCGACCGCGTACCCCAATTGCGAGCTGACCGTGTCGATAGTGACCAGTTTGTTGATCGGACTTTCTAGCGCGACCACGGTATTGAGGGGGACGTCGTGCGAAGCATTCGCTGCAGTCGAGAGTCCCATGACCATCGCCACGATGGCGGCGGCCGTCGCGAAGATGGATACTTGATGACCAGTCCTGCCCACCATTGGATTCTTCCACTGCGACTCTGGGTAGGGTCGTCACGGACCCGACAGCGCAGATCGGCGACCACTGGATATTTTCGAAACAAAGAAAGTGAACCTACTTGATACGGTCATT
>DATLTW010000029.1:0-45975 GCA_035533495.1 Acidimicrobiales bacterium
GAAGACCCCACTTGCAGGATTGTCCTTAGATCAAGTCACGGCGCAGTGGTCAAGTCTCAAGGCGAGATCGATTGCCGAGGTGGAGAATCCGGAACGGTCCGAGTGGGAGGGGCATCTAGAGAGCGCTCGGTCAGAATATGAATCGCAGAGAGGCAATCCCGATTGGTGGCGTCAGTGTCTCGGCAAGCAGACACTTTCTGGTATTGCCCGTGCCATGGGTCTTAGCTCAAGTCAGAGCGTCGAGCAGCATGTCGTTACGCTATGGGACGACGTTGTTCCACCTCCTACGGATGTCACGGCGTTACGCGAATATGTCGCGCGACTGACAATTGTGACTTGACGGGCCGTGGGGGTGTGGGACGCATGCGCGACGCCATGGGTATTAAATATCCCTAGATGCACTCCTCATTTGTGCACCTGAGTCTTGTCCGGTAGGGATTGCGTGAGGGTTCATGTCGGAGACCCGACTTCAACAATCTAATGGCGGATTGCTGGCTGGCGGATCACCGGGACCACCGCGGGATGACCTTCCAGCTGCTGCGTGTGGGTCATAAACAAGTCAGGTTCGATATGCC
This sequence comes from Acidimicrobiales bacterium, assembly GCA_035533495.1. Lineage (GTDB taxonomy): Bacteria > Actinomycetota > Acidimicrobiia > Acidimicrobiales > RAAP-2 > RAAP-2. Next base: position 576 of record DATLTW010000029.1, read on the forward strand.
GAAGGGGAATAGAAGGCCGGGGCGACGTTAGCGATTCCAGAGAGGCTGTCCCTCAACATCCACTGTTTCGACTGATCGCAGAAAGAATCTAGTAGCCACGCTTGTGAGGGCGACAAGACGGCGTTCACCTGCGCCGGGTTATACCGAACAAGCGATGAAACGTAAAAAATCATCGCGTATCTGGCTAGCGACGAAGGCATTGGAAGCAAAGAGGACTTGTACATGCTGGCAGTCAGCTGGCCCTCTGAGATCTCTCTTTGCCCCTCTTCCACAAATGGAGATAATTTCTCGTAGGCGGACCGTGCGACATTGCCAACCACATCACTCATAGCAGCAGTTCTCGACACTTTCCATTTCGACTCAAAGAATGTGTATGCAATCCCTCCCACATGCCTGTGAGACATCGCAAACGTGTCCCTCCAATTGGCAGTGCCGATCGGGGACGGCGCAGTCACTTGCTCGTAGTACTTCTTGATGTGCTTTGACGTGACATCAGACCCGAGGGTGAAGGGCGGTGGTATCGCGATTATTGACCAGGCGTCAGTTTTGTCTAAGGCGACAGTGTGCACTATTTCCCAAGTGTTTGGCGTGGCAAGAGCGAGTTCCATCAATTCCCATCCGATTTCCGGGACATTGGGCAGGAGTCGGAGAATATCGAGACGTGATCCATTCACTAGGACGTAGCCAGATCCCTTGGTATAGAGCAGTGGAAAGATCCCAGGTGACACCTTTAGCTCGTCAGTCTTCATCCGCTTGCTCGCCTGGGGACTATATGAGAGACCATGTCTAATCGTCTGTCCAACGATGTCCGTCGGATTCGAGATAAGCAATTCAGCCTTGGCAAAGTTCATCGCTGAGTAGTAAAGAGGGAGCGAGGATGCGCTCCCTCGAATCGATTGGGCTGCCTTGTAGTAAGTGATCGCCTGCGTCGTGTAGCTACTGAAGTGACGGTACATTTCGTTTGCATGAGCGAGCGTTCCTGGAAAGAGCCCCTTGCCTATATCGGGAACAGTTGCGTACCGATTCAGCGCCATAAGAATGAGGTCCGAAGAAATTGCTTCGCTGAATTCAAGCCTTGGATGCGTCAACGGATACGGGAGGTACTCGCCAAACGGTCGAAACGTTTTCATGTACCCTCCGCGGTGATGCTACTTCTGACGGGGAGTCTGAGCAATGCCGCATCACTGCGGGTGCGTCCTCTGTGTATCACAGCATCGCTTGCTGCATCCAAGAGATCACGTTCATGAACGCTCTTGCGATTAACTGAGAATCGAGCGTATGGCTCAAACTAAGGGAGCGTTCCGCTCGCTGCGTAGGAGTTGGCTTCCGAGATTGGGTCGGGCACGTAATAGGCCTTACCCTCTTTCGCGAGTACCGTCTCTCGCGTCTCCTCTGCCGTGAAGGCATTGACAAATGCTGTCGCCCAAGCGGAATCCCATTCGCTTACGTAATTCTGAGCAAATGCTTGACTGTACGCATTCGCTAGGTCGGTCATTACCGTCGCTTCGTCAACGAATGGAAATGGCGCTTGCAGTGGCGTCGTTGTGCTCGTGATGCTTTGAGAGCTAATGGTCCGTCGCTCAGCAGCCAAAGCAGATTCCGCCGTTTTCGTCGCGGACCGAGCTTGCTCGAGCTGGTGTGCTAGCGACTGCTCTTTGTGTTGAGTGTGATGTAGTTGGGCTCTTGTGGCGAGTACTTGCCAAGCGCCAACGCCGATGACCGCAGCGACAGCGAGCGACAACCCAAGATTCACCCAACGCTTTGAAGTCACCCTTCAAGCCTGACACGGATTCTCATGGAACGCACTGACAACTAGGGTTCTACGCCGTCGTGAGCCGGTTCAATGTCGCACCAGCACTGGCCGTGCTTCGGTGGGTCGGTGGGGACGGCGGGCCCCGCGGAGCGGGGGGGCCCGGCCCCACGGGCCGCGAAACTGGCCATTGACGTGGCGACCTGCACGGACTTACAATGATGTAGTTCCCTTGACCGGGATAATCCAGCCAATAACTAACTACTAACTATTCTAACTAACTAACTAAAAACTAACTAAGGCACTTAAGGCGCTCGGTCACCGGAATCCATCGTCAATAGACGGTGGTCACCGTCTTAAGTGCCAGGTTTTTATGTCGAATAGTTCTTCTCACCCCATCTCTGATGGGACCTCTCCTGCCCATAATGCCGAACCGCCAGCGTCCGCCGAAGGCGGGCGCCCTTTACTTGAACTAACAACACATTTCGACCGCGTATCGGAGCTTGCTCGTCCACTTCAGGGACAGTGGGTCTTGAGGCTGTTCAAAGGCGCTTCAGAGGCCAGTGGATCGTTCCAGCGGGCGTCTCGAAGCCGGTCGAGTGCCTATAGAGGCGTGCGCGGGGAAGCAGTTGACCCAGAACGTTCGGCGGCCATGGCCGCTCGAAGAGCTAGTACGAGGCTTCGCCGTTACGTAGTAGCGAATCGCCTGAATCGCCTCGGTACATTGACCTACGCCGAATCCTGCGCCGATGAACGTCAGGTTCGAAAGGATGTGGGCGAGTTCTTTCGTACGTTGAGGTCGGAGTCTGATTTTCCGTTTCCATACCTTTGGGTGCCGGAATGGCATCCGCAGGGTCATGGATTGCACTTGCATATCGTGGTTGGAAGGTACGTTCCGAGGTCGCAGATCGTTGATGCATGGGGTCGGGGCTTCGTTCATATCAAGTTGTTGGGTCAGGTGCCTATCGGTCAGAGCTCGCTGGGGGAGTCGCGTCGGGCGGCAACCTACCTGGGGAAGTACTTACGCAAGGGTTTCGAAACAGATCGCACGCTGAATCTTCGTCGATTCGACGCGGCACGGGGTTTCGCACCCAGGTCCGAATTGATTCTCGGCCGATCGGCCGAAGAGGTCGCGGCGGAGGCGTGTATCCGTATGGGAGCGAGCCCGAGGTACGTGTGGCGCTCTCGCGATCAAGTGGGCTGGATCGGTCCGAATGCGATGTGGATGACGTGGGACCGATGAAGAAGTCCCAGAGAAGTGATCCGTCAGGAGTTGAGAACCGACAACGGTCGGAACGGTCGAAAGAAGTCGCAGAGTGGGTGCAGAATTCGTGTGGCGCTCAAGGTGTTCCGGTGAAGGTGACCGATGCCGCCGTGCTTGGACAGGTTGCGGTCATGCTGGGCGCGGGCAGGCTACCCGGTTTGGGGTCACACTCGCCAAGTGACTTCGAATCGGGTTGGATCGAATCGGGTGCGGCCCTTGACGGCCGGATTGACGGTCAGGTGAGCGACGAGGGCCGCGATAATGGTGCGTTGGCGATCGGGAGCTAGGTCGGCCCATTGTGCTCTGAGATGTTCGGCATTGCCGACATAGTTCTCGAGGGCTGATGATCCGGTGAGTTGGCCCATGCGGCGAGAGGCCTCTGATTGGCGTCGATCGATAGGTTGGCGAGCCGTGAGCCATTCTCTCAGTGTGATTTTCCGCTCTCCGTAAGCCTGAGCAAGCTCGTCCAGGTCAGCTTGCGATTGGTCAATATCGGCTTGGAGAGCTTCTGCCTGGTCGTCTTGGGATGCAATGCTAATTAGCTTGCGTTGTAGTTCGGGGGTGTCTAATCGGTAGAGGACGGCCTCGGCAACAAAAGCCTCGAAAGGCTCAGCCAAGATCGTTGTTTTATTGCAACCCACGCCGGTGACTGCTTTTGCACAGAAATACCTTCTCGAGCCGTCATCTCGGGGTTTGCCAACCATCTTGGCGCCACATCGACCGCACACAACCATGCCGCCGAGTGGGTAACGGCGAGCAACGCGAGGTGCCCCCCCTGGTCGATTGAGGAAAATCTTTCGGAGTTGCGTGGTCTGGGCTGGTGAGAGAATGGCGGGCCAATCGCCTGTAGAGACAATCTCTCCGAGGTGTTCGACTTGTCCACTCGCGGCTCCCGAAGTGATTATTCGGCGAAGTGCAACCCGAGACCACTGGACTCCTGTTGCGCTTGGAACTTTCCGTTCGTTGAGGTCAACGCAGATCGAGTAGAGGGATTCTCCAGCCAGCGCGCGTCCTGCAGTCTCAAGAATGATCGCGGCCTCTTCCAGTCGGACTTGGGTGTGCTCAATGTTGAATCCGTAAGCTCGTCTGCCTCCGGAAACCCTCTTTCCATCACGCGCCCGCTGGCGCTTTTGGCTCGTGATTCGGCGGCTCTTATCCTCGGACTCCTTGCGAGCAAACGCGCCTACGACACGAGCCATAGCCCGACCGTCTGAGGTCGAGAGGTCGTAATCTCCTCCCGTGACGGTACGCACATCGGCGCCTGTTGATTCGATCAGGATGATGAATTGCTCGAGCTCAATGGGATTGCGGTGAAGTCGGTCGAGGTGCCAGGCGATCACCCCGTCACGCCTACACTCTCTGATATCCGCAATCATTCGTTCATATTCCGGCCGACGCTTGCCCGTGGTGGCAGAGATGTCGTTGTCGATGTAGGTCTCCGCCACCGTGACGTTGTGGGCCTCCGCCCAGTGCAGACATTCATCGACTTGTCGGCGCACACCGTTCTCGTTCCCGTCACGGTCTTGGGATATTCGGGCGTAGATAGCGGCAGACTTCACTCTAGGTATATTAACAAACTATGATAGACGTGACGTTGCCGTCGCTCGGTGAGTCGGTCACCGAAGGAATCATCACGAAGTGGTTCAAGAAGGTGGGTGAGCGCGTCGCGCGCGACGAGCCACTCTTCGAAGTCTCCACGGACAAGGTGGACTCCGAAATGCCCTCGCCCGCCTCGGGCGTGCTCGTCGAGATCGTCGCCGGCGAAGGAGATACCGTGGCGACCGGATCACGTGTCGCGGTCATTGACGAGGCGGGGGAGCCGAGCGCGCAATCTCGAGGCGTCGCAGAACTCGTTGAGCCCGCGCCCGAGCCGAACGCACCGGCGCCCCAGGTGGTCGACGCCCCGAGCGCGAACGGCGTCGTGGTCTCACCGGTCGTGCGGCGAATTCTCGCCGACGCCGGTGTGGAGCCGGCAACGCTGCGCGGTACCGGGACCGGGGGTGCCATCACCCGTCGTGACGCCGAGCGCGCCGTCGCCCGCGGTCCGAGCGAAGCGCTGGTCGTACCGCTCAGCCACGGGCGGCGGCGAATGGGCCACCACATGACGGTGTCGAGCCAGGGCACGCCCCACGGCTTCGTGGCGATCGAGGTCGACGGCCCGATCTTTGGCGAACTGGAGGCGATCGGGCGGGTGACCCGTGACGGGGTGGCCATCAGCGACGAGATGGTGGTGAGCCTCGCGGCGGTGCGCGCGCTCGGCGAGTTTGAGTTTCTCAACGCCACCTTCTTGGGTGATGAACTGGTTGTTCACCGCACGGTCAACCTTGGCGTCGTGCGGGCCGTCGCCGACGAAGGCATGTTGGTGCCGGTGGTGCACGCCGCGGCCGGCCTGACCTTGCGCGCGCTGGCGCGCCGAGTAGGTGATCTAGACGATCGCCTCGCCTCGCGCCAGCTCACCGCCGACGACTTGATGGGGGGAACCTTCACCGTCATCGGGGCGCCCAGTGTCCACACGCTATGGAGCGAGCCGATCATCATTCAGCCCGAAGTCGCGATCCTCTCTATGGGCGCGGTGCGTCTCACGCCCGTGGTTCGCTCCACGAACGGCGTTTCGACCATTGAAGCGGGCCGACGGGTGGTGTTGGGGCTCGCCTTTGACCATCGGGTCTGTGAGCCGGTGGGCGCGGCGAGTTACCTTGAACGGGTGGCGGAGTTACTGGCGGGCATGGACCTAGAGAGCGAGCGATAGGTGTTGCGTCGGCGTCACCTGGGCCGGGTCTCCTTCGCTGAGGCCAACGCGCTGCAACGATCGTTGCTCCAAGCCACCGATGACTACGTCTTACTGTTCGAACATCCACCGACCTACACCCGGGGTGTTCGTACGCTCGAGGAGCACTTTCTCGTCCCACTCTCGGAGCTAGAGGGCGTCGTCGTTGACGCCGACCGGGGTGGCGACGTCACGTACCACGCGCCCGGCCAGGTCGTGGCGTGGGCGATCGTGAACGTGGACGACGATCCGGCCGTCGGCAAGGCCCACGTTCGTCGCCTCGAAGACGCCGTCATCGCGACGGTTCGTGGCGCCGACCCCGGTGCCCGACTGGGCCAGGTGGGTCGACTCGAGGGCTACCCCGGTGTGTGGGCCGATCTGCAAGGGGTGCCCGCCAAGATCGCCGCCGTGGGCGTGCGCACCGAACGCAACGAACTCGGCCAACGGCGCACGCTCCACGGCGTGGCGCTCAACGTGGAGATTGATCTGGCCGGCTTTCGGGCCATCGTGCCCTGTGGCATCGCCGACCGGCCCGTGGCGTCGCTCGCCTCGCTGGGGCTCTCGGTGAGCACACTCGAGATCGAGAACATGTTGGGCGACGAGCTCGAGCGGGCTCTCGGGGGCGAGGCGCGCGTGGCGCGTGTGGATCGAAGCGTGGCGAGCGACTCGGCGGAGCGTCCGCTCATTCGACGACTTCGCAAATCCGGCGTTGACCCCGACGCAGGACTCTTGCTCGGTGCGCGTAAGCCCGAGTGGCTCCGCGTCGAAGCGCGCATGGGCCCGGAGTACCAAGCGCTGCGAACGCTCACCGAAGACCTGCGCTTGGTGACGGTCTGTCAAGAGGCGGGCTGTCCAAATATCTACGAGTGCTGGGCCGCGGGCACCGCGACGTTCATGGTGAATGGCGAACGCTGCACGAGGGCCTGTGGGTTCTGTCTGGTCGACACGCGCAAGCCCATGCCCCTTGATCCCACCGAACCGGATCGCGTGGCCGAAGCGGTCGTACGACTCAACTTGGCGCACGCGGTCATCACCTGCGTCGCCCGAGACGACCTCGCCGACGGCGGCGCGGGCGCGATCGCTCAGTGCGTGCGCGCCATTCGCGAGCGTTCGCCCGGCACCGACGTTGAAGTGTTGACCAGTGACTTAAAGGGCGATCCCGACGCGCTCCAGCTCCTGCTGGACGTTCGGCCCGACGTCATGAATCACAACATCGAAACCGTCGCTCGACTCCAGCGCGCGGTGCGACCGAGCGCGGGGTACCTGCGATCACTGACCGTGCTCGCGCGTAGCGCCCAGGCCGGGCTCACCACCAAGTCGGGATTGATGGTGGGACTGGGCGAGACCACCGACGAGGTCGAAGAAGTGCTCGCCGACCTCGCCGCGGTGGGCGTGCAGATCGTCACGATCGGTCAGTATCTTCGCCCGTCGGAGCGTCACCTCCCGGTGGCTCGGTTCTGGGCGCCGGCCGAGTTCGACGACCTCGCCGAACGGGGTCGCCGCTTGGGACTTCGTCACGTGCAGGCGTCACCCTTGACCCGTTCGAGTTATCACGCTCGCGAAGCCTTGAGTGGCGCCACGCCCGTCGCGTCCCCGTCGCGTCGTTCTTAAGCATTAGGACCGGTTGGCGTCGAACGGCGTCGTGCACTAGGCGACGAAGTACTTGGCCCTGGGATGGTGGCAGATGATCGCGTCGGTGGTCTGCTCGGGATGGAGCTGGAAGCCCTCGGAGACCGAGACGCCGATTCGCTCAGACTCAAGCAGCGCGGCTACTTTCGCGTTGTCCGAGAGATCGGGACAGGCCGGGTAGCCCCACGAGTAACGCCCGCCGCGGTACTGCTGGCGAAAGAGGCCGGTGAGGGTAGGGCCATCCTCTTGGACGTAACCCAGCTCTTGTCTGATCCGGCGGTGCCAGAGCTCGGCGAGCGCTTCGGCCATCTCCACGCCCAGTCCGTGCAACATCAAATAGTCGTTGTAGTGGTTCTCGGAAAAGAGTTGGTGCGCTCGCTCTGAGACTCGGCTACCCATCGTGACCAGCATGAAGCTGGCGTGGTCGTGATCGGGGCTATCGACTGAGCGAAAGAAGTCGGCAATGCAGAGATTCGGCGTCTCGTTCTGGCGGGGAAAGTGGAATCGTGTCAATTCGCTGTCGTGGGCGTCGTCGGCGTAGATCACCAGGTCGTTGCCGCTGGCCGCGGCGGGGAAGTGTCCCCATACCACTTGGGGGATGAGCAGGTTCTCCTCTTTGGCGTTGCTCAACTGCTCGCGCAGCGTGGCGCTCACGCGCTCTTTGAAGGCCCGGTCGTCTTCGCCGTTCTCTGGTCGAAAGCCCCACTGATTGCGAAACAGCGCCGTGAGATTCAAGTACTCGCTGATCTCGTCGATGGACATTCCCTTGGCGACGCGAGTCCCGAGAAAGGGTGGGGCGAAGAGGGGATTGTCGGCCTCCACCTCGGGACTGCGCGAGGGCAAACTGGGATCGGACACGGGCGTCGCGTCTCGAAAGCGTCGCGTGACCTTCTTTTGCGAGACCTCTCGGCCAAAGGCGGGATCGTCGACGCCGCCCCGACGAATTTCGCCCAGCTGGTCAAGCACGCGCAGCCCCTCGAACGCGTCCTTGCCGTAGAAAACCCGCCCGCCGTAGATCTCTCGCAGGTCGCGTTCGACGTAGGTGCGCGTGAGCGCGGCGCCGCCGAGCAGGACCGGCACCGTGGACATTGCGCGCTCATTCATGATCTCGAGGTTCTCACGCATGATCAGCGTGGATTTCACCAATAGTCCGCTCATACCCAACGCGTCGGCCTTATGTTCTTCAACGGCGCTGAGCATCTCGTTCACGCCGACTTTGATGCCCAAGTTGATGACCTCGTAACCGTTGTTGGTCAAGATAATGTCGACGAGGTTCTTGCCAATGTCGTGCACGTCGCCTTTCACCGTGGCGAGCACGACGCGCCCGCGCCCGCCCTGGTCGCTCTTTTCCATCAAAGGCTCGAGGTGCGACACCGCCGACTTCATTGTCTCGGCGCTTTGCAAAACGAAGGGTAGTTGCATTTCGCCACTGGCGAAGAGATCGCCGACGACGCGCATCCCGTCGAGGAGGATCTCATTGACGATGTCCAGGGGCTTGACGCCTTCGTTCATCGCTTCGTTCAAGTCCTCTTCGAGTCCGACGCGCGCGCCGTCGATGATGCGCCGTTTCAGGCGCTCATTGAGTGGCAAGTCCTCCAAGGACGGGCCCCGGTTCTGCGATACCGACGCGCCCTCGAAGAGTCGAAGCAGTTCGCTCAGGGGGTCGTAGTCGTCGCGTCGACGGTCGTAGATGAGGTCCAGACAGACCTGTCGCGCCTCCTCGTCGATTCGATGAAGAGGGAGAATTTTTGAGGCGTGCACAATGGCGGCGTCGAGTCCGGCGTCGGCGGCTTCGTGGAGAAAGACACTGTTCAGGACCTGGCGAGCCGCCGGATTAAGACCAAAGGAGATGTTGGAGAGACCGAGAATCGTTCTCACGTCTGGCAGTTCGACCTTGATTCGGCGAATGGCCTCAAGCGTTTCGATGCCGTCGCGACGCGACTCGACCATTCCCGTGGATAAGGGCAACGCCAAAGTGTCGATGAAGATGTCGTGGGGATCGAGCCCGTAGCGTGAGACCGCGAGTTCCGTAATGGCCTTGGCGGCGCGAACCTTCCATTCGGCGGTTCGTGCTTGGCCTTCCTCATCTATGCACGTGGCGACCACGGCCGCCCCGAACTCTGCCGCGAGCGTCAAGAAACTGTCGAGGCGCGTGCCGGGGCCATCACCCTCTTCGAGGTTGACCGAGTTCAAGAGAGGCTTGCCGCCGAGCCAGGTGAGGGCTTGACGCGCCACGGGCGCTTCGGTCGTGTCAATCATGACCGGTACCGACGATTGGGTCGCAAGTCGACTCATGAGTTCATTCATGTCACCGACCCCGTCGGCACCGGTGTAGTCCACGCACACGTCCAAGATGTGGGCGCCTTCTTTAATCTGCTCGCGTCCGATCTCGACGCAGGTATCCCAGTCGCCTTCGAGCATGGCGTTACGGAACTTCTTGGAGCCGTTCGCGTTGGTCCGTTCACCCACGAGCAACACGGATCGGTCCTGTTGATAACTGACCGATGAGTAGATCGACGCCACCGAGGGTTCGATGACGGGCGAACGTTTGGCGGCACTCAACGGCCGCACGGTCTCGATCACGCGCGCGAGATGTTCAGGCGTCGTGCCACAACATCCGCCCACCACCTGGACGCCGTACTCAGAAACGAAGCGAGCGAGGTGCTCGGCGAGCGCGTCGGGACTGAGGTCGTAGTGCATCTTTCCCTCAACCACGCTCGGTAGTCCGGCGTTGGGCATGCACGACAGCGCGAGCGGTGCGCTGTCTGAGAGTGTTCGAAGCGGCTCATACATCTCCACTGGACCGGTCGCGCAATTAAGGCCGATGACGTCGATTCCGAGCGGCGTCAGCGCCGCGATGGCGGCGCCGATCTCGGTGCCGGGCAGCATCCGACCGGTCAATTCGATGGTGACCTGGACTTGGATCGGCACGATTCGACCGTGACGGGCCATGGCCCGATGACACGCGGCCACGGCGGCCTTACCCGAGAGCAGGTCGAACATCGTCTCGACGAGCAAGAGGTCAACGCCGCCCTCTAAGAGTCCGAGAGCAAGTTCTTCGTAACTTGCGGAGAGATCGTCGTACGTTATCTGACCGAGCGTCGGAAACTTGGTGCCGGGTCCCATCGAGCCGGCCACGAACTTTGGCTCGTTCGCGCTGGCGTAACTGTCGGCCACGCGACGCGCAATCTGGGCTGAAGCCAGGGCCAGTTCGTGCGCGCGCGGAGCGATGCCGTACTCCGCCAAAATCACGGAAAACGAACCAAAGGAGTTGGTCTCCACGGCGTCGACGCCGACGTCAAAGAACGATCGATGCAGCGCTTCCACGGTGGAGGGCTTCGTGACGTTGAGAGCCTCATTGCAACCTTCGAATGACGCACCGCCAAAGTCGTCTGCGGTCAGAGGTTGAAGTTGCAGATTCGTTCCGGTGGCGCCGTCGAAAATCACCACCCGTTGGGCGAGAGCCTTCAGATAGGGGTCGTCGGCGCTCGGGCGAGCGAACGGCGGACGCAGGGTTGGCTCCATTGGTTCTTCAGGTTACTGGCGATGGTTAAGTTCACTACGCTGGCGATGTGAAGATCTACACACGTGCCGGTGACGACGGCACCACGGGACTCTACTTCGGCGGACGCGTGGCGAAGAGTTCTGAACCCGTTGAAGTCAACGGCGCCGTCGACGAGGCGCAAGCGGCGCTCGGTTGGGCCCGGTCCTTGAGCGAGACCGGATCGCGTTTGGACGAACTCCTAATCACCCTCGAGCGCGATCTGTGGGTGCTGATGGCTGAGGTCGCCACGCTCCCGGCCAATCGACACAAACTCGTGGCGAAGAAGTCACTCGTGACTAATGAGATGATCGAGCGTCTCGAGCATGAAATCGACGCGCTCTCTTCGGAGATAGAGATGCCCAAGGAGTTCGTCGTGCCCGGCGAGAACCGGCTCTCGGCCGCCTTGGACGTCGCGCGCACCATCATCCGCCGTGCGGAGCGCGTGGCCGTTGGCTATTCCCTCGAGAACTCCTTTGTCACGCCCTATCTCAATCGTCTGAGCGATCTTGCGTGGACCATGGCCCGTTGGGCCGAAGGTCCTAGTCACCGAACCGCCCGGGTTCATAACTAAAAGAGGCATGGCATGGCACGCACGGTACGAATCTCCTCGCTCAATGAGGCCCAGATGCAAGCGACCATCGGCGTGCCGGTGCTCTTTCACGACGGCGAGGGAACGATTAGCGACGCGATTCCCTCGAGCTTGGCCGAGGTCGAGATTCCGCGCACGTTAGCTCAATCGTGGTGTTCCCAACAGGGCCTGAAAGAGGACGCGGGTAGTTCGGTCGTACTGCGATCGTTCCAGGGTCCCAACGTGGCGTTCATTTCGCTGGGCTCGAGCGATCAGCTCTTAGAGAACTACCGACTCTTTGGCGCGGGGGCGCTTCGTGCCGCGGGCGAGGGCTCGATGGCGGTGCTGTTGCCGACGACTGGTCTGGCCGATCCCTCGAGCGCCGCTCAAGCGTTGGTCGAGGGCGCGATGCTGGCGTCGTACACCTTTAAGAACCAGCGCTCGGAGGCGACATTCGACGTTGTACCGGTCGCCGTGCCGTTGCCCACGGTGGCGATCCACGACGTTGTGACCAAGGGGGTGGAACGCGGGGCCGCCATCGCCGACGCCGTGAACTGGGCCAAGTTCCTGATCGACTCACCGGCCGGTCATCTCCCGCCCAGAGAGTTGGCCAAGGCCATTGACGAGCGACTCGAGAACGACGAGCACGTCTCGGTGCAGATCTGGACCGAATCCAAGATCAAGGAGGAGCGTTTGGGCGGGCTGCTCGGCGTGGGACAGGGTTCCGCCCAACCCACCCGTCTCGTGTACGCCACCTACGACCCTCGGCCTGGCGCGAAGATTCCCCACGTCGCGCTCGTGGGAAAGGGCGTGACATTTGATTCGGGCGGTCTCTCGATCAAGACCGCCGAGGGCATGATCACGATGAAGACGGACATGACCGGCGCCGCCATCGTCATGGCCGTTCTCTCACTGGCTAGTCGTTTGGGCTTGGATGTTCGTGTCACAGCCATCGCGCCCTTGACCGAGAACCTCGTGGGCGATAAGGCCACCAAGCCCGGCGACGTCTTGACCATTCGCAACGGCATGACCATCGAAGTGCTGAATACCGACGCCGAGGGCCGACTGATCTTGGCGGATGGATTAAGTCTCGCCGCGGAGATCAAGCCCGACGCGATCATCGATGTGGCCACGTTGACCGGGGCGCAGGCGATCGCATTGGGCGACGAAGTGGGTGCGTTGTACGCCTCGAACGACGCCCTCGCGGCGTCACTCGAAGCCGCGAGCGCGCGAAGCGGCGAGGCGCTGTGGCGTATGCCCCTCGTCGCGAGTTATGAGTCACACATTGACTCTGACGTTGCGGACATGAAGAATCTGGGCAAGGCCCGATTGGCGGGTTCGATCTCCGCCGCGCTTTTGCTGCGTCGCTTCACCGACGGCCGACCCTGGGCGCATCTCGACATCGCCGGACCAGCGCGATCGAGCGAGGCGCGCGGCTACGTGACCAAGGGAGCGACCGCGTTTTGCGCTCGTACCTTGGTGGAGTACCTCGCCGCGCTGGCGCAGTCCGCGAACGCTTAGGGCGCCAAGCGCCGAACCCGCTCGTTGCGTGAGGGCACTGCACGCCTAAGGGAACTCGACGTCACGTCGGCACCGTCGCCTCGGCCAATCAACACCGTGCCGAAGAGCTCCTCCTCGTCGACGCCGGCCCAGCGCAACACCGCGTCGCCGTGGCGAAAGCTTCCCCAGAGCGTGGCCTGCCAGCCGGCCTCTTCGAGGAGCAACAACAGCGCCATCGTCGCCATCGCCGCGTCGGTGTGCCAGTACGGCACGGGCCAGTCCGATCGTTCGCTAAGTCCAGACTGAGCCTTATCGGCCTCGCCGTAGCGAGCGAGGTAATCCTGGGCACGCGTGGTTACCAGCACGACGGCCCCGGCTCGAAGGAGGCCCTCGAACCGACGCGAGCGTTGGCGCCACGCTTCGTCGGTCGCGTGCTCGAAGTAGGCCGCGACAAATTGGGCGCCGAGCGTATAGAGCCGAACGCCCGCGCTGTTCCCGGCCGTGGGCGCCCACAGCGCTTGAGCGCAGATCTCGTCGAGCCACGACTCATCGACGGGCGTCCCGTCAAAGGAGCGCGTCATTCGTCGCCGGGCGAGCAGTTCATGAAGATCCACGCGACGGGTCTAGCAGGCGGGCGTCGTCGAATGATGACCAAGCAGGTAGGGTTTAAGGACTGAAAGGGAGTGAAGTGCCCACACCGCGAGACCTGTTGAACGCCGCCAAGGCCGAGATTCGCGAGCTCGACCCTGGCGAGGTCGCCGCACGCCTCGATCACTTCACCTTGCTCGACGTGCGCGAGCCCGACGAGTACCAACAAGGCGCTTTGCCCGGGGCGATCCACGTGCCTCGGGGCCAACTCGAGTTTTCCATTGAGGGACGCCTCAGCGACAAGAGTGCGCCGATCGCGGTCTACTGCGCCGGCGGTACCCGCAGCGCCTTCGCCGCGAAGACGCTCCAGGATCTGGGCTACCTCGACGTGGTCTCAGTGACTGGTGGTTTCAACCGCTGGAAGGACGAGGGGCTCGAATGGAGCCCGCCGCACACCATGACCCAAGACCAGCGGGTTCGCTACCACCGTCACTTGCTCTTACCCGAAGTGGGTGAAGAGGGCCAGATGAAGTTGCTCGACGCGAAGGTCCTCGTGCTCGGCGCAGGGGGCCTGGGTTCACCGGCGCTGATCTACCTCGCCGCGGCCGGGGTGGGCACTCTGGGCATCGTCGACATGGACGTCGTCGACGCGTCAAATTTACAGCGCCAGATCCTGCACACGCTGGACCGGGTGGGGATGCGCAAGGTCGACAGTGCCAAGGCGGCCCTAACGGCGATGAATCCCGACCTCAAAGTCATTACCTACGACACTCGCTTGGGGGCGGACAACATTCTGGACATCATCGACGGCTACGACGTCATCGTGGACGGTACCGATAACTTCCCGACGCGCTACTTGGTGAACGACGCCGCGCTCCTAAAGCGCATCCCCGTGGTGCACGGTTCGATCTTTCGATTCGAGGGTCAGGTGACCGTCTTTGACCCCTACGTGGGGCCCTGTTACCGTTGCATGATTCCAGAGCCCCCTCCGGCCGAGCTCGCCCCCAGTTGCGCCGAAGCGGGCGTGCTCGGCGTGTTGCCCGGCATAATCGGATCGATTCAAGCCGTCGAGGCGATCAAGATGATCCTCGGGTTGGGTGACCCACTCGTTGGTCGACTGTTGACCTATGACTCGTTAGACCAGACGTTTCGCATCTTTAAGGTTCGTCGTGACCCGGAGTGTCCGGCCTGTGGCGATCACGCGGGGCCAATCCAGATCGCCGAGTACGACGATCTGTGCATGCCCCACCCGGTCAACGCCTAGGCGCGGGCCCGATTGAGATTCTTGTTCGGCCACTCTCGTGTATAACGCCACGTGAACGTCGGACACCTAAGCCATGACAACGATCGTTCCGGCGAACTTGTCGTGCAAGGTTTGATTACGCGAATCGTATAGCGGGTACAGGTTGTCGATGAGCGCGATCAAGGCGACGATATAGATCGAAGCTGGGTTTGCCGCGAGTTCGATGGCGCTGTAAATGGCAATGAACCCCCAGCGTTTGAACGCTTGTAAAAGGGTGATGGCCTGTCCGTTGCCCGCGTCGCGAACTCGCGTAGCCGCGACGCGATTGCCGATGGTCTGACCTCGAGCGCCACTCAAGAGCTTGACCATGTAGATGCCTTCCAGTACCAGCGCCACGAGGGCGCCAACGATGTTCCCGTCGAGTTGGGCGAAGATCGACGCCACGACGAGGGTTGGAATAATGAGAATGAGATCGTCGGCGAACGTTGCGCCGACGCGTCGCCACCATCCGGCGAGCATCAATCCCGTCGTGGTGTCGATGTGGCCGTGGGCGTTGGCGGGCAACGTCCGTCCACACACCGGACAGTTCGAACCATTCATTTCCGAGCCGCAGTTCGAGCAATACATCTCTCTATCTTGCTTCGTCGCGCACTGGCCGAGCAACATTTCGTGCCGCGAAGGCAGTTTCATCGACCTTGGCCTCAACTAGCAACGCCTAACCTTGGTGGCGTGAGTTCTGACGAACGCTTCACCGACTCGGGAATTGAAATCAAGACGGTCTATCGTGGCGCGGACCTCAAGGGCTTTAACGAAGAGACCCAGCTCGGCGATCCGGGTGCGTATCCTTACACCCGCGGCGTGCAAGAGACGATGTACCGCGGACGCCTATGGACGATGCGCCAGTACGCCGGCTTTGGCAGTGCCGAAGCGACGAATGAACGTTTCAAGTTCCTCTTGAACGCGGGCCAAACGGGACTCTCGTGCGCTTTCGACCTGCCGACGCAAATGGGGCTCGACGCTGATCACGTGCGCGCCGAAGGAGAAGTGGGCAAAGTCGGCGTGGCGATCTCGTCGATCGAGGACATGCGACTGCTACTGCGAGATCTACCCCTCGGCGAGGTGACGACGTCGATGACCATCAACGCCACGGCCGCGACGCTGTTATTGCTCTATCAGCTGGTCGGTGAAGAACAGGGCTTCACGGGCGCGCAACTTCGCGGCACGGTGCAAAACGACATTTTAAAGGAGTACGTGGCGAGGGGCACGTACATCTACCCGCCCCGACCTTCGATGCGTCTGGTGGTTGACACCTTCGCCTACTGCGCGAAGGAAATGCCGAACTGGAACACGATATCGATCTCGGGCTATCACATCCGAGAAGCCGGCTCGACGGCCGTGCAAGAGATTGCCTTCACGCTCGCCAACGGCATCGCCTACGTCGAAGCGGCGCTCGCCGCGGGCCTGTCTCTTGACGTGTTCGCGCCGCGACTCAGTTTTTTCTTTAACGCGCACAACAACCTCTTCGAAGAGGTCGCCAAGTATCGCGCGGCCCGTCGTTTGTGGGCTTCGATTATGCGAGAACGCTTCGGTTCGAGCGATCCCCGTTCGACAATGTTGCGCTTTCATACCCAAACCGGCGGCTCGACGCTGACCGCCCAACAGCCCGAGAACAACATCGTGCGCGTCACCCTCCAGGGTCTGGCGGCCGTGCTCGGCGGCACCCAGAGCCTGCACACCAATGGCTTCGACGAAGCGCTGGGCCTACCGACGGAGCGAGCCGCGAAGTTGGCCCTGCGCACCCAGCAGGTTATTGGTTACGAGTCGGGTACGGCCGACACCGTGGACCCTTTGGCCGGTTCGTACTTCGTCGAGTCATTGACCGACGAGGTCGAGCGGCGCGCTCGAGAGTACATCGAGACGATCGACAAGATGGGTGGTTCGGTGGCGGCGATCGAGGCGCACTACCTCCAAGATGAGATTGACGCCGCGGCGTATGAGTTCGCGCGCGGGGTCGAACGGGGCGAAAAGACTGTCGTCGGGGTTAATCGATTCGTCGAGAGTGAACTCACGACAGCCGACGTCTTTCCCGTCGACGAGCGACAGCAACAGGCCCAAGTGGCGCGCGTGCGCCTGCTCAAGGCGTCTCGCGAGGACGACGCGGTTCGCGCGGCCCTGAACGACCTGGGCGTGGCTGCGCGCGGATCGGCCAACGTGCTCTACCCGATGAAGACGGCACTGGCTCGACGGGCGACGCTCGGCGAGGTGGCCGACGTGTTGCGCGAAGAATTCGGGGTCTACCAGGCTGGCTAAAGGGCCAGCGGCTCGTGAAAGTGCGTCACCCTCGGGGTCTCTTGGTAGTACGGGTGCGTCAGGGAACGCCATTTCGTAAAGAGCTCGGTCTCTCGAAAGGCGAGGTGGGCGTCGATCGAGGACCAGCGAACGAGTAAGAGGTAGACCGAGCCATCCTCGGACTGACGGCGCACTTCGGCGCCAAAGCAACCTTCGGCGGACTCGATGACGGGCAGGGCGCCACGCATCGACTTCTCGAACGCTGACTCTTCGCCCGCTCGAATGCCCAAGAGTGCGTGTTCGAGTATCACGCGCGGTGCAACAGCCGTTGGCGCAAGGGAGCGTCCTGGGCGACGGCGATCACCGTATGCGCTAGGGCCTTGGCGCCGTCAATGACGGCCTGATCGGCCGCCGGCGACGCGCTCGCCGCCGTGAACTCCGGCTGATGGTTGACGGCCCCGTTGGTGGGAATCATCAAGAGGGGATGGATGGACGGCACCACGAGCGAGACGTTGCCCATGTCCGTTGAGATTGTCGGTTTGGTGACGCCCTCGTCATCGAGCGCAAAACTTCGCCCTAGGGCTTCGGCTGCGCGGCGGTAGTGCGCGAGGATTTCGTGATCGGACTCCATGTGCGAGAACGGATGGCCTAACTCTTCGATGACGAGCGTGGTGCCAGTGGCCAGGGCTCCGGCTTCAAAACAGGCGTTGACGCGTTCGCGGAGCTCGCCCAGCCGCTCGCTCGTCGTCGCACGCGCCATGAAACGTCCCGCGGCCCGGCTCGCGATGATATTGGCGGCCGAGCCGCCTTCGGTGACGATGCCGTGGACCTGATCTTCCGGGCGTAGCTGTTGACGCAACAGTCCCAGGGCGACTTGGGCAATGGTGAGTGCGTCGAGGGCGTTCGCACCCTCCCACGGGGCCGCCGACGCGTGAGCCTCCTTACCCGCGAACACGACGTCAAAGTGGTCGACGGCAAGGCAGGTGGCCTCGAGGCGCTCGTGGGGAAAGGGGTGCACCATCATCGCCGCGTGCGCGTCGTCAAAGTAACCCGCCTCAAGGAGATCGATCTTGCCGCCGCCGCCCTCTTCCGAAGGCGTTCCGAGAAGGGTGACCGTGAGGTTGAGTTCTTCGGCGACGGCCCCGAGTCCGAGCGCCGCACCGAGCGAGGCCGCGCCGATGATGTTGTGTCCGCAGGCGTGCCCGACGTCGGGCAGGGCGTCAAACTCGGCGCAAAAGAAGATATGAAGCTCGCCCGCTCCCTTGGTGGCGCGAAAGGCGGTCGGCAATGAAGCGAGTCCTCGCTCGACGAGAAAGCCAGAGCGCTCGGCCGCGCGGGCCACGGCTTCGGAAGATTCAAACTCAACGTAACCGAGTTCGGGGTGCGCGTGAATGAAGTGACTCAGCGCGACGAGATCGTCACGAGCGTCCTCGATCGCGTCAGTGGCGCGTTGTTGGAGCGTCACTCAATCACCACCACGACGTCGCCGGCACTGACGGAGTCGCCCGTGGCGACGTTGATGGCCTTCACCACGCCCGATCTCTCAGCGCTGACCAGATTCTCCATCTTCATCGCTTCGAGGATGACGACCGTTTCGCCGGCCTCGACCGCCTGTCCCACTTCGACGTTGACCTTGACGATGGTGCCTTGCATCGGCACGCTGACCTTGCCCGAACCGCTGCCAAGCACACCAGAGTGGTGCTGGCGTCGGGGTTTGGCGGCGGTGCTCTGGGGACGCGCGGGAAGGTCGTCGTCGAATTCAGGGACCCAGAGAGCGACGGTGACCCGCCGCCCGTTGACTTCCGCCGTGACGTCCTTACGCACCCGGCCCTCGCCCACGGAGACGGCGGCCTGGACCGGCGTGGGTAACGCCGCGAAGTCCAAACTGGTCTCTATCCACTTGGTCGAATGCGTCCCGTTCACGAACTCTTCACTCGAAAGAATCAAGACGTCCGCGCTGAGTGTCGTCGCGACGCCTTCGATGGTGGTCTCTTCAATTGCGCGCAACATACGTCGCCGCGCTCTTTCGCGGTCCGGGGCCCATACGATGAGCTTGCCAATCAGGTTGTCGTAGTACTGCGAAATTGAATCGCCCACGCCATAACCCGCGTCGAGACGAACGCCCGGGCCCGAGGGCTGATCGAAACGGGTAATGGTTCCGGGTGTTGGTAGGAAGCGCCCTCCCGAGGGGTCTTCAGCGTTGATGCGAATTTCGATGGCGTGGCCATTACTTCGAACCTCCTCCTGACTGAAGTCCAGGTGTTCACCCGCCGCGACGCGAAGTTGCCACTCCACGAGGTCGAGCCCCGTCACCATTTCGGTGACGGGGTGTTCGACCTGTAAGCGCGTGTTCATCTCGAGGAAGTAGAACTCGCCGTCTTGAAAGAGGAACTCAACTGTTCCGGCATTGACGTAGCCGCAAGCAGCGGCAACCTTGACCGCGGCTTCACCCATGGCGCGGCGCATCTCGTCGGAAAAGATCGGAGCCGGCGACTCCTCGACCAGTTTTTGATGGCGACGCTGGGCCGAACAGTCGCGTTCGCCGAGCCACAACGTGTTGCCATCGGCGTCGGCAAGGACTTGCATTTCGATGTGACGGGGCCAGGTGAGGTAGCGCTCGAGGTAGCATTCGGCGCGCCCGAAGTAACTCTGTGCTTCGCGCTGGGCGCTTTCGAGAGCCGCGGAGGCTTCGTCGGGTGCGTTGACAACCTTCATCCCACGACCGCCGCCGCCGTAGGCGGCCTTGATCGCGACGGGCCAGCCGAACTCCTTGCCGAATGCGACAACCTCTTTCGCGTTTTTCAGAACTTGGTTACGACCCGGCACGCTGGCCACGCCTACCGCCTCCGCCGCGAGGCGCGACGAGATCTTGTCACCCATTATCTCCATCGCCTCGGGTGGCGGACCGACAAAGGTGACCCCGCGTGAGATGATGGCGCGAGCAAAGCCCGCGTTTTCTGAGAAGAAACCGTAACCTGGATGCACGGCGTCTGCTCCAGAGCGTTCCATGACGTCCAAGATGGCGTCAGTGTGGAGGTAGCTCTCGGCGGCGGTTTGACCGCCCAGGGAGTACGCTTCGTCAGCCAATCGCACGTGCAACGCGTTGCGGTCCAGTTCGGAGTACACCGCGACGGAGGTGATGCCCATTTCGCGACAGGTCCTGATCACGCGAACCGCGATCTCGCCTCGATTGGCGATGAGGACTTTCTTTAACACCTAAACCTCCGTAGCGAACCAGTTATTTTCTAGCACTCGTCTCCTAAACCCTAATGTTTGAGTGTGAGTCCCATTGTTTGGCGCGTTGAGCACCTTGACGAGATTGACTCGACCAATTCGTACGTGGCGAAACGGGTGAACGCGGATCTCGCGGAGGGTCTCGTCGTTCTCGCTAACTATCAGAGCTCGGGCCGCGGACGCCTGGATCGCCCGTGGTCGTCGCCACCGAGAGCGTCACTCCTCTGTTCAATCCTGCTTCGACCAAAACTTGAGTCGGAGTACCTTCAACTCGTCGTGGCCGCCGTCGCGTTGGCCACCCGCGCGGCGCTGGTTCGTCTCAGCGGCGTTCGACCGCAACTCAAGTGGCCCAACGACTTGGTCGTTGGCGAGAACAAACTCGCCGGACTTCTCGCAGAAATCGTCGGGACCGAGAGTGACTTGGCCGTGGTGGTGGGTCTTGGTGTCAATCTCACGTTCCCGGGTCCCGAGGGAGTGAGCTCGACCAGTGTGCTACTTGAGAGCGGTCTGACGATATCGCCTCGCGCGCTGCTCGATCTCGTCCTCGAAGAACTCGAGACGCGCCGGGCGCAACTCGACAGCGATGTCGGTCAACGAGCGCTACGAGCAGAGTACGAGCGTGCTTTGGCCACGATCGGCCAGACCGTTCGCGTCGAACAACCCGGTGACACGATCGTCGGGCGAGCGCTGGGCGTCGACGCCGCTGGCCAACTCCTCGTCGAAGTCGACGGCGTCGTTCAGAGTTTTGGTGTGGGCGACGTGGTGCACGTGCGCCACGCTCACGTCGAGGGCACATGAGTCGGCCCACTCGAGTCTTGGTGACGGGCGCGGGAGGTCAGGTCGGCGTCGATCTGGTGGACGCACTTCGCGGCCTCACGCCACCAGGTGGTGACGCGTCGTTTCAACCCGACGGTCGGGTTGTCGCTGATGATGAATTCGAGGTTCTCGGCCTCACTCGTCAAGATCTGGACGTGACGGATCGCGACGCCGTCTTTCGTTCGCTGCGCGTCGCGCGACCGGACGTCATTGTGCATCTAGCGGCCTTCACCGCGGTGGACCGTGCTGAAGAAGACGCCGCGCGGTGTTTTTCAGTGAATGAACAAGGTACCGAGTCGATGTCGTTGGCGGCGAGTGACGTCGGAGCACACCTCATCACCATCTCCACCGACTACGTCTTTGACGGCGCGAAGGGCGCCGCGTACGTCGAGTACGACGAGGCACATCCCTTGAGCGTCTACGGCGGGTCGAAACGTGAAGGCGAGTTACGATGCTCGCCGAGCGACACGATCGTTCGCACGTCGTGGGTCATGGGTGTGCGGGGGTCGAACGTTGTCCACGTGATTGCCGATCGAGCGACGTCGGGCGCGAACGTTCGTTTCGTGGATGACCAGACTGGCACGGTGAGCGCGGCGAGTGACTTGGCGAGGTCCCTGGTGACGCTGGTGCGAGAACGACCTGGTGGGACCTGGCACGTGGCGAACTCCGGCGCCACGACGTGGTTCGCGATCGCTGCGTACGTCGGGAGCCTTTTGCTTCGCGGTGAAGAGTTCGCGACGCCGATTGCAACCAGTGAGCTCGTGCCGGCCCAGCTCGCCACACGGCCGAAGCGAAGCGACCTCGATACCCAGAAGTTCGCGTCCCACTGGGTGTCGTTGCCACCCTGGCGAGACGCCGTGGCACGTCTGGTCGTTGACCGCGCCGGTTCCCAAAGGGGGCGACGTGAGTGACCCCATCCACGACGTGTCTGCGGTGGTCGTGGACTATCACGCCGATCAGGTGTTGGTCAATTGCGTGGAATCGCTCCTCGCCAACGGGGTGGGCGAAATCGTTGTGGTCGAGAACGGCGAGGTCGGATCGGTACCTTCGTCGCTGCTTGAACGTGGAGTGGTGTTGGTCTCGCCCGGTGTAAACCTCGGCTACGGCCGGGGCGTGAACCGCGGCGTCGCCTTCGCTCGTTCGACGCGCTACGTACTCGTCTCGAACGCTGACGTGATCGTGCACGAAGGAGCGGTGGCGGCACTCGTTGTCTATCTCGAAACGCACCCGGCGGTCGCGCTCGTGGGGCCTACCATCCTACGATCCGACGGCACGGTCTATCCCTCGAAGCGCGATTTTCCAAATGTCTGGCTCGCGGGTCTTCACGCGATGTTGTCGCCACTGTGGCCCGCTAATCCCGCGACGGCGCGCTACCGCTCGACGAAAAGCGATGGTCCCGTGGATTGGGTGTCGGGCGCCTGTTTTCTCGTGCGACGTCAGTCCTTTGAGGAAGTGGGTGGATTCGACGAGCGGTACTTCATGTTCGCTGAGGACATGGCGCTGTGCTGGCAGTTACGAGAGCACGGCTTCGAAGTGGCCGCCACGAGCGACGCGGCGGTAACGCATCTCGAGGGAGTGTCGCGAGCTCGCGCGCCACGGGCGATGCTCATCGCGCATCACCGCAGCGCCCTTCGATTTGAGATCCAAACGGCCCGGGGATGGCGGCGAGTCCTGGTGCCACTGGCGAGTCTGGTCTTAAGCCTGCGCCTGGCCCTCGTCCTACTTGCGCGCCCTAAGGCGTAAGAGGACATTGGCCTAGAATGGTTCTAGGGCTGCGAGTGGTCTGTGGTTGAAAGTCGATGCCAGTCGCGGGCGAAACGACCCACGTAAGGCGTCTTGTTGACGCTGAGCATGGCGCGGTTTAGAAGTAAGTCCTGCCCCGGAGCGTTCAACGTGATCGCCGAGGGAGCCGGTGAAGTGTGCGAGATCACCGTAGGAGAGCGCAAGCTGCCCACGGTACGCACGGACACCGCCGCAGGCCAGTGTGGGGTCAAAGATCAGGTCAGCACTCGCAGCCCTGCTGTAGTTCAGGATCGACCGGTAGGGTAAAGCACGACATGAGCGTATTTCAGAAGATTTTAAAGGCCGGCGAGGGCAAGCGGGTGCGCCAACTCGCCGAGCTGGTGGGGCCAATCAACGAGCTCGCCGGGCAGATGGCGGCGATGACCGACGCCGAGCTTCGGGCTCAGACCGATATCTTTCGTGAGCGACTCGCCGAGGGTGAGACGCTCGACGACCTCCTCATCGAGGCTTTCGCCGTGGTGCGCGAGGCCGCCACGAGAGTCCTCGGGCAGCGCCCCTACGACGTGCAGTTGATGGGTGGCATGGCCCTGCACTTTGGTTGGATCGCGGAGATGAAAACCGGTGAAGGCAAGACCCTGGTGTCGACGTTGCCGGTGTACCTGAACGCGTTGGGTGGAAACGGCGTGCACGTCGTGACGGTCAACGACTACTTGGCCACGCGCGACGCGAACTGGATGGGCGAGGTCCACCGATTCTTGGGCCTGCGCGTGGGACGAATCGGTCCCGATCTTCAAGACTTTGACGAGAAGCGCGACGCCTACGCCGCGGACGTCACGTACGGCACCAACACCGAGTTTGGTTTTGACTATCTGCGCGACAATATGGCGCGTCGCCGTGAACACATGGTTCAACGCGGACACCACTACGCGATTGTCGACGAGGTTGACTCGATTCTTATCGACGAGGCCCGTACACCGCTCATCATCTCGGGTCCCGCCTCGGACGTCACGAAGCTCTACTACCAGTTCGCCTCGATCGCCCGGACGTTGACTCGTGACACTGACTACGAAGTGGATGAAGAGAAGAAGACCGTCGTGCCGACCGAAGCGGGAATCGAGAAGGTAGAACGGCAACTCGGCGTAACCAACCTTTACGACGCGGTCGCGACGAACTACGTCCACCAGCTCGGCCAGGCTCTTCGAGCGAAGGAGCTCTTCCATCGTGACAAGGAGTACCTCGTCGACGCGGGCGAGGTGAAGATTGTTGACGAGTTCACGGGTCGAACTCTCGAAGGTCGCCGGTGGAGTGATGGACTGCACCAAGCGGTTGAAGCCAAGGAGCGTGTGCGAATTCAAGAAGAGAATCACACGTGGGCTACGGTCACTTTGCAAAATTACTTTCGTCTCTACGAGAAGCTCGCAGGGATGACCGGTACCGCCGAAACCGAAGCCGCGGAGTTCGGCAATACGTACGGTCTCTCGGTGGTGCCAATTCCGACCAACGAGACCGCCATTCGTCTGGACCAGCCCGATCTCATCTTCAAAACGGAAGCCGCGAAATTCTCGGCGATTGTGGAAGACGTGCGCGAACGCTCCGACCGCGGTCAACCAATCTTGCTCGGCACGGCCTCGGTGGAGAAGTCCGAACTGTTGTCGCGCGAACTCTCCAAAGCCGGTATCGCTCACGAAGTCTTGAACGCGAAGCAACACTTCCGCGAAGCCGAGATCGTCGCCCAGGCCGGACGTAAGGGCGCCGTCACGGTCGCGACCAACATGGCGGGTCGAGGTGTCGACGTCGTGCTGGGCGGAAACTTCGAAGGGCTCGCCGTACGCGACGCCGTGGCGCAGGGCTTCACGCCGGGCACCGAGGAGTACCTCGAGGCTTATCAAAAGGCGGCCGCCAAGTGGAAGCCGATCACCCAGGCTGACGGTGACCAGGTTCGCGCGCTCGGCGGGCTCTACGTGCTCGGCACCGAACGACATGACTCTCGGCGAATCGACAATCAGCTACGAGGTCGTTCGGGCCGTCAGGGCGACCCCGGCGAGAGTCGTTTCTACCTTTCGTTAGAAGACGAACTGCTTCGACTCTTCGCTACCGGCGCCGTGTCGTGGGTCATGGATCGCACGATGCCCGAAGAAGAGGCCATCGAAGCCAAGATGGTGTCGCGCGCGATTGAACGCGCTCAGAACACCGTCGAGGCGCGAAACGCCGAGATTCGCAAAGACGTCTTGAAGTACGACGAGGTGATGAATGAGCAACGAAAGGTCATCTACGCACGGCGCCAACAAGTGCTCGACGGAGAAGACATTCACGATGCCACGGTGGCGCTCATTGAGGAGCGCCTCGTGGAAACCGTGAATGCACAACTCAGCGGCAGTTTCGCAGAAGAGTGGGACCTCAATGCCCTGATGCTTGATTTGCAGGCGTTCTATCCGACCCAGCTCAACGCCGAGACGTTAAGCGCGTACCAGGACATTGAGGACATCGAGGCTCTCGTCGTGGACGAAGCGGTGAGTCAGTACGAGTTGAAGTCGGAGAACTTTGTCGGCGGTCTCGACACGGCCAAGGAGATCGAGCGCGACGTCATGCTTCAGATTCTTGACCAGCGCTGGCGTGAACACCTCTCGGACATGGACTATCTGCGTGACGGGATACACCTTCGTCAAGTCGCTCAACAAGACCCCCTCACCGCGTGGCAAAAAGAGGGTTATCTGATGTTCGAGCATCTCTTAGGGGCCGTGGACTTGGACTACGTTCGCTACATCACGCACGTAGAGATCACGCCTGAGTCAGAGTCGGTAAGCGACGACGACGAAGGACTTGAGGGCGCCATGACCAACGCGATCGAAGTCGCGCCCGGCGCCACCGAACTGCCCGTGCACGAAAAGTCAAGGAAGCCCACGCACCATCAGGGAGAAAAAATCGGTCGCAACGATCCGTGCTGGTGTGGTTCGAGACGCAAATTCAAGCAGTGCCATGGCCGACCCTAAGGCGGAGAACGCCTTACGAAGCGCCCTCGCCACATCGGAAGATCTCGAGATCCGCTGGAATGCGGCGCGCGAGTATCTCAAGATCGACGCGAGTAGGGCCCGGCACGCGCTGGTGGCAAAACTCGCCGCCGACCCTCAACTCTGGGACGATCCCGATAACGCCCGAGCTGTCACCACCGAATTCGGACGTCTCACGAACGACCTCGACTCCTTTGACGCCCTGCGTCGCTCCCTCGACGACGTGATCGTTCTGGGGGAGTTTGCCCGCGAGTCCCTAGCCGCCGGAGAGGCCGATCGGTCGCTCTTTGACGAACTCGCCACTTCGGTCGAGCAGCTCGGTCACGCCATCGGTGCCCTGGAGACGCAGAGTCTCTTCAGCGGGCCCTACGACGAGAACGACGCGATCGTGGAACTACACGCCGGCGCGGGTGGCACCGACGCCCAAGACTGGACCGAGATGTTGCTGCGGATGTACTCGCGTTGGGCCGAACGAAGAGGCTTCGGCGTCGAGATCGATGAAACCACCGAAGGTCAAGAGGCCGGTCTGCTTTCGGCCACGTTTATCGTTACGGGCCGCTTCGCCTACGGCTGGCTCTCCGCGGAGCGCGGCGTGCACCGATTGGTTCGTATGAGCCCTTTCGACTCTCAGGCTCGGCGTCAAACGAGTTTTGCCAGCTTGGACGTCACGCCGCTGCTTGAGGACAGCGCCGCCGAGGTGGAGATCGACGAAAAGGATCTGCGCGTTGATACCTACCGTTCATCCGGCGCCGGGGGACAGCACGTCAACAAGACCGACTCGGCCATTCGTCTGACTCACCTGCCCAGTGGCATCGTGGTGAGTTGTCAGAATGAGCGCTCCCAGCACCAGAACCGAGCCAGGGCGATGCAGATCTTGGAAGCGAAGTTGGCCGAACGAGCTCGGGCGCAACGCCAAGCCGAAATGAACGCGTTGAGTGGGCAACGAAGTGACAACGCGTGGGGTTCGCAGATCCGCAGTTACGTGCAGGCGCCGTATCAATTGGTGAAGGACCACCGCAGCGATTTTGAGACGGGCAATGTGGAGGCCGTGTTAGACGGCGACCTCGACGGATTCATGGAAGCGGAGTTGCGCCGTCAGCGTTCGACTTTATAAATGTCTTGAGATACCACATTTGCCTGGTTTTCGTGGTCCCAACGCGCGTCGCGCTCAAACTAGAATGGGATTACTACTGTGCCCGTGCGTCGCACAACCGCCAATGAACCCGAGGGGGTGTTTCCGTGATCCGATTCGAAAACGTCTCCAAGACGTATAAGAACGGCACGTCGGCCCTTAGGGACATCTCGCTCGACATTGACAAGGGTGAGTTCGTCTTCTTGGTCGGTGCGTCGGGCTCGGGCAAGACGACGTTCCTGCGTTTGTTGCTCCGCGAGGAATATCCCGACCAGGGGCGCATTCTCGAAGCCGGTCGCGACATCGGCGAACTGCCCAAATGGCGTGTGCCGTACCTACGACGGAATATCGGTTGCGTCTTTCAGGATTTTCGTTTGTTACCCAATAAGAGCGTCTTTGAGAACGTGGCCTTCGCCCTGGAAGTTATCGGACGTCCGCGTTCCACCGTTGAGTCTCAGGTCCCTCAGATTTTGGAGTTGGTGGGGCTTTCCGACAAGTCGAAGAATCTGCCCCACGAACTCTCAGGTGGTGAACAACAGCGCGTCGCCGTGGCCCGGGCCTTCGTCAATCGCCCGCTGATCCTCTTGGCCGACGAGCCCACTGGGAACCTTGACCCGGCGAACTCAGAGTCCATCATGGCGCTGCTTGAGCGCATTAACCGCACCGGCACCACGGTGGTGATGGCGACGCACGATAAAGCGCTCGTGGACCGTATGCGCCGACGCGTGATCGAACTCGACAAGGGTGAGATGATTCGCGACCAGGTGCGTGGAGTCTACGGAATCGACGACGGAGTGACCCTGTAATGCGCGTGTACTTTCGCTACGCCTTCAAAGAGACCTTCAGCAATCTCTGGCGCAATCGCATGATGACCGTCGCGGCCGTCTTGACCGTCGCGGTGTCCCTATCGCTGGTCGGGTCGGCACTGTTATTGAAGCAGAGCGCGGCGCAGGCCTCCGCTCAGTGGCAACAGGGCACGCGCGTCACAGTGTGGATGCAGCCCACCGCGTCTTTGAGTGAGATCAACGGGGTGCGAACTCAACTCGCGAACCTACCCATCGTGAAGAGTTGCGTCTTCTACACCCAAGCGCAAGACTACAAAGAGGCGTTGCAGCTACTGCCTCCCTCGGAGTCGAGCGTCCTAAAAGTGTCGGACATGCCCTCGTCGTTTCGATGCGTCCCGACGGTGCCCTCCAACGCGTTCGTGGTCGAGTCGACCTTCGCCACCCAGCCCGGCGTCTACAAGGTCACGGCGCCTGAGCAACAGATCCGCCAGATGAATCGCGCGATCCGTATCCTGCAGATCGTGTTCCTGGCCCTCGCCGCGGTGTTGCTACTCTCGGCCACGGTTTTGATTCTCAATACCATTCGAATGGCGATCTTCGCGCGGCGACGTGAGGTCTCGGTGATGAAGTTGGTCGGCGCCACGAACTGGTTCATTCGTATCCCCTACATCACTGAGGGCTTCATTCAAGGATTGCTCGGCTCGATCGTGGCGATGTTGGCCGTGACGGCGTTGCACACGTGGTATCCGCTGCACAACGAGTTTCAACTTAAGACGTCCGCCCTACTGGGCACGAACGCAGTGGTGTTGATCGTGGGTGTCGTTATCGGTTCCGTGGGTTCGGCGATCGCCATTCGCCGTTTTCTCGACGTCTAGCCCTTCGAGTCGTCGAAGTCGATCGAGAGCGAGTTCACACAGAAGCGAAGTCCACTCTTCGTCGGTCCGTCATTAAAGACGTGGCCCAAGTGCCCACCACATTTCGAACAGAGAATCTCGGTGCGTTCGCGAAAGAGCGAACGGTCAGAGCGTTCGATGACGGTCCCCGGCTCGCAGGCGTCAAAGCTCGGCCAACCACAGCCCGAGTCAAACTTTTGCTCGCTGGTAAAGAGCACCTGGCCGCAGCCGGCGCAACTAAAGACACCCTGGCTGTCGACGTGCAGGAGCGATCCACTGAAAGGTGCCTCGGTGGCGGCGTTTCTCAATACGGCATAGCGATCGGCTGAGAGTTGGTCTCGCCACTCTTGGTCGGTCTTTTCAATCTCAAAGTTCATCGTGACATTTTACCGACGCTCGGTGTT
This sequence comes from Acidimicrobiales bacterium, assembly GCA_035533495.1. Lineage (GTDB taxonomy): Bacteria > Actinomycetota > Acidimicrobiia > Acidimicrobiales > RAAP-2 > RAAP-2. The sequence continues at coordinate 29,733 of DATLTW010000029.1, forward strand.
CAGCGATCCCTCAGAAGTAGTTCGGGCGTGGCGCTTCGGGGAGAACTCGAGCAGACTCGGGCTGGTTGGCCAAGAGCCGAGCGAAGGCACCGGCCAGACCTTGTGGATCGAGGCCCAGTTCGGCGAGTAACTCGTCGGGGTCATGGTGCTCAAGGTACGCGCGCGGCACCCCGAGGATACGCGTGGTGGGAAAGGGGCGCCCGAGTTCCTCGGCCCGGAAGCGAAGGGCCGAGACCATCAACGTGCCCGCGCCGCCGTGGCGCGTGGCGTCCTCGACGGTGATGATTCGTTCGTGGGTGAGCGCGTCGTCAATCATTTTGGGGTCCGGGGGCAAGACGCGCACGTCGTAGAGGGTCACGTGTTCGGCGTCTTCGCCGAGCAACGTGAGCGCCGAATAAGCCGACGGTGCCATTTTGCCCACGGCTAGCACGCACAGCGAGCCATCCCCGCGTGCGACGATTCGCGCGTCAAGTCCCGAACCGACACGCCCGTCAAAGGGTTTGGGCAACGTCTTGGGGTAGCGCAGCGCGGTGGGCGTGGACATTGACAGCGCGCACTCGAGCATGACTGGCATCTCTTCGGCCGACGAGGGCGCGAATACGGTCATGTTGGGAATGGCCACGCAGAGCGCGATATCCAACAGTCCGTGATGGCTGGGACCGTCGTCACCCGTTATGCCCGCGCTCTTGAAGACGAACACGACCGGCAGGTTCAATAAGCCGACGTCCAAATTGGCCTGGTCAAACGCTCGGGAAAAGAACGTGGAGTACATCGCCACGACGGGTTTTAGCCCGCCCATGGCCATCCCCGCGGCCGCGGTGACCGCGTGCTGCTCGGCAATGCCGACGTCAAAGAAGCGTTCTGGGAACCGCGACTGAAAGTCCAAGAGCCCCGTCGGTCCGGCCATGGCGGCCGTGATCGCCACGATCCGTTCGTCCGCGCCCGCGAGTTCGACCAGCGAGTCAGAAAAGGCCTCCAAGAACGAACGCGTGTTTTCGAACTCAGCGTTATGCGGCGCCGGGAGCTTGTAGTCGTGCATTTTCAGATCGTCACCGACCGCTGGCGCGTAACCGCGCCCCTTTTGGGTCAAGGTGTGCACCACAATGGGACCGTCCCACTCCGACGCGCTCGTCAACGCGTTCTCGAGCGCCTCAATGTCGTGTCCGTCAATGGGTCCCACGTAACGAACGCCAAGATTCTCAAAGAACGTGTGCGGGGTCACCATCTCACGAACCACCGAGGTGAAGCCGTCAATGCCCATGTAGGCGGCCTTACCGAGACGGGGCAGTCGAGGCACCCAGTGGCGAACTCGCCCACGGAGGGTCAGATAAGTGCGGTTGAGCCGTAGCGCGGTCAACGACGCCGAGAGCTTCGAGATGGTGGGGGCGTAGCTGCGTCCGTTGTCATTGAGCACGATGACCACGCGCTGGTTGGAGTGGCCCAAGTTGTTCAGTGCCTCGTAGGCCATGCCGCCGGTCAGTGATCCATCACCAACGATCGCCACGACGTGTCGCTTGCCGCCGTGGCCAATGAGCTCCTTTCGTTGCTCGAGTGCTACGGAGAGTCCGTGGGCGTACGACAGAGCCGTGGAGGCGTGGCTCGATTCGATCCAGTCGTGTTGACTCTCAGAACGGTTCGGATAACCCGAGAGTCCGCCGCGTTGGCGCAGATTCTTGAACCCGTAGCGCCGTCCGGTCAGCAATTTGTGGACGTAGGCCTGGTGGCCGGTGTCCCAGAGCAGGATGTCCTTGGGCGACTCAAAGACCCGGTGCAGGGCGAGCGTGAGCTCCACCACGCCGAGATTTGATCCCAGGTGACCGCCGGTCTTCGTAACGCTCGAAATAATGAAGTCGCGGATCTCTTGGCTGAGTTGCTTGAGCTGATCGTAAGAGAGCGCCTGCAGGTCGGCGGGTGTTTCGATCGACGGCAGAATCACAACGACCAGCCTACCGGGGTCGATACGGCGCGAAGGAGCCATTGAGAGCGACCAGTAACCTACGCTTTATGAGTCCTCAACTGGTAGAACGCGACGTACTTCAACGCACGATTGACGAAGCGCTGCGCCGTGGTGGTGAGTTCGCTGAAGTCTTCGTCGAGGATCGCACGACCTCCTCGGCCCTGCTCGATCAACGGCGAGTCGAAGAGCTGACCTCGGGACGTGACCGGGGCGCTGGAATACGCGTCGTCGTGGGCGAAACGACGGGTTTCGCGCACACGGCCGACCTCAGCGAGGCGGCCTTGCGCGAGGCCGCCCAAGCGGCCGCCGCGGTGGCGCGAGAAGGTGGCGGGGGCGTGCGTGAAGTCGCCTTGGGGACACTTCGGCGTTATCCGTCCGCCGCGGAAGTTGAGCCTGGTGACGTCGATAAGGCGAAGAAGATCGAACTCTTGCGCCACGCCGACGATGCGGCGCGCTCGGAAGGATCATCGATCACTCAAGTCCAGGTCGCCTTGGGCGACTCCGTTCGTCGCTTCATCGTCGCTAACTCCGAGGGCGTGTTCGCCTCGGATCATCAAGTGCGCACTCGATTCAACGTGGCGTGTGTGGCCACGGGCGACACCGGAATGCAGACGGGTTATCGACCGGTGGCGGCGACGAGGGGCTTCGAACTGCTTAGTCCGACGGCCGTGGAGACGGCCGCCCGGGGCGCCGCGCGTCAGGCCATCACCAAGCTCGAAGCCCGTCCCGCGCCGTCAGGTGACTTGCCCGTGGTTCTCGCGAGTGGTTCGGGGGGCATCTTGTTCCACGAAGCCTGCGGTCACGGCTTGGAAGCCGACGCCATCATGAAGCAGGCCTCGGTCTACGCCGGCAGAGTGGGCCAACAGGTCGCCAGTCCGCTGGTCACGCTCGTGGACGATGGCACGGTGGCGGGCGAGTGGGGATACCTTGCCATCGACGACGAGGGTCACGAGAGTTCGCGCAACGTCTTGATCGAGAACGGTGTCTTGACCGACTACATGTGGGATTATTTGCGTTCGCGCAAGGAAGGGCGTCACGTGTCGGCCAACGGGCGCCGTCAGAGTTACCAGTACCTGCCCATGGTGCGAATGACCAACACCTATCTGTTAGAGGGCGACTCCGACGCGGACGAGATCGTCGCGCAGACACCCTATGGCGTCTACGTCGCCCAACTGGGAGGTGGTCAGGTCAACACAGCGACCGGTGACTTCGTCTTTGGTATGACGGCGGCGTTTCTAATCGAGAATGGCCGGATCACGGCCCCGCTGCGTGACTGCAATCTCATTGGCAATGGCCCCGAAATACTCCAACGCGTCGACGCGGTCGCGAAGGACTTTTCAATGATGCCCGGGACGTGCGGTAAAGACGGCCAGCAAGTTCCCGTCGGTTGTGGTCAGGCGACGATGCGTCTCAGTGGCATCACGATTGGCGGCGCCGCGTCGTGAGTCAACTTCTCGAACGGGCGGAACGACTTCTCGAGTCGGCGAAGGGCGCCGAGGAGATTGAGATCTATCTCTCGAGTGGCGTCGAGACCGAAGTCCGTGCCTACCAAGGTGAGATTGAGAATCTTTCGAGCGCGAGTTCATCGGGCATCGGCATTCGAGTGCTGCACGACGGGCCCGGGGGCGCCCAAGTCGGCACGGCGTGGGCCGGCGCGTTGGACGATGAGTCCATTCACGAAGCACTGGCTCAGGCGCGCGAGAATGTACGATTCGCGTCGGAGGACGAATTCGTCGCCTTCGCGCGGCCCGACGGGCACCCGGCCACGGCTCTCTCGCTGCGCGACGAATCAGTCTTGACGACGCCGATGGGTGACAAGATCGACCTGGCCCTCGCGTTGGAACGCCGCGTTCGCGAGGGTGACATTCGTATTCGTCAAGTCGACTCGGCAAATTACTCGGACTATGTCGCTGAGGCGGCCGTCGTGTCCTCGACGGGTATCCGCGCCTCGTATGCCCGCTCGGGCGCGTTCCTTTCGGTTGAAGCCATCGCGAGCGATGGCCGCGACGACCAGACCGGTTGGGGCTTGAGCGCCGCACGGGCTCCGAGCGGACTCGACCTCGAAGCCGCGGCGAACGACGCGATTACGCGCGCCACGAGAATGCTCGGCGCGGTCAAGCCCGCGTCGATGAAGTGCGCGGCGGTGTTTGAACCGCGAACCGCGGCTTCGTTTCTCGCAATTATCGGCGGCGCGTTGAGCGGCGACGCGGTCGTGCGGGGTCGATCTTTCTTCGCCAATCGGATCGGTGAATTGGTGGCTTCGCCACTCTTCAGCCTGTTGGACGATCCGACGGATCCCCGTCACTTTGGGGCTAGCTCCCATGATGGCGAGGGCTTGGCCTGTCGGCGCAACGTGTTGATCCACGAAGGTCGGCTGGAGGCGTTCGTCTACGACACGTGCTCCGCGCGAAGGGCCGGAACGTCGTCCACGGGGAGCGCACTTCGCGGCGGTATCGCGGGTTCGCCCTCGGCCGGGTGCCGTGCGCTGCAACTAGCTCCGGGCGAGGAGGATCAGGCGACCATTCTCAAGAACGTCGGATTCGGCGTGTTCGTCCAATCGTTGATGGGTGTGCACTCGGGAGTCAACCCCATCTCGGGCGACTTCTCAGTTGGCGTGACCGGACTCATGATCCGAAACGGTGAGCTGGCCGAGCCCGTGCGTGAACTCACCGTCGCCTCCACTTTGCAGCGCATGCTGCTCGATCTCAGCCACGTGGGTAGCGATGTGGAGTGGCTCCCCGGGAGCGCGGCTGGACAGACCTTGGCGATAGAGGGAATCGCGGTTTCCGGCTCTTAGTCGGCGTTCGAGGTCGACTTCGCCGACTTGGGGCTCGGACTCGGACTCGGTTTCGGACTCGAACTCGGACTCGGTGAAGGATCGGTGGTCGTGGTCGCGGCGGGGCTCGAGGACGTGCTGGCATCGGCGCTGGGGTTCGGAGTGGACTTAGTGCTCGACGTCGACTTTCGACTGTCGTTCTTGTAGAAGCCGCTGCCTTTAAAGACGATGCCGACCGAGGAAAAGACCTTTCGGAGTTGGCCGCCGCACAGGGGGCAAACCGTCAGCGCCGAGTCCGAAAACCTTTGGACGGCTTCGACGCGTTCGTGGCACTGCTGGCACTCGTATTCGTAAGTCGGCATGAAGGGGCTCCGGATGGACAACGTAACTAGTGCAGTGTACCGGGCAAGGAGGTTTCCTCGACGTTGACGTAACATGGCGCGGTGGACGACTTCCACCAACTTCGACTCAGCCCCGTGGGCGCCGCGTTTCCTCGAGACCTCGGACCCGCTGAAGTCAGCGCTCGCCGCGCGCTCGCGCGTTGTCGAGTGACGATGCTCGCCTCCACCACGGCCGCCGTGGCCGCTAATACGATGAACAAGGGCGACGTGTTGGCTACCGCACGCGTCGCGGGGATCCAGGCCGCGAAGCGTGCGTCCACGCTCTTGCCCATGGCGCACCCGGTGCTGGTGGGCAACGTGTACGTCAACTTCAATATCGCCGATACCTACATTGAGCTCGAAGCGGGCGTGGACACCATCGACCGCACCGGGGTCGAGATGGAGGCGCTCACCGCCGTCACCGTCGCGGCGCTCACGATTTACGACATGTGTAAGTCCAGCGACCGAACGATGGTGATTGAGGACGTGGCGCTCTGGGAGAAGTCGGGGGGTCGCTCGGGCACCTGGCGCCGCGCGGTCAGCGACGTCGCGCCAGGCGCGCCGGAGGTCTGACGAAGCGTCAACCCAAGGCGGCGGTCACCCCGTGACCCGCTACCGTCGTGTCAAGTGAGAACGGGAGTGTGATGAGCACCATTCGAGGAGGGGTCGAACAGAGTCGTGAGCGACTCGTGGCGCTCGTCTTGTTGCTCCAGCGCGCGTGGCAGTACGGGCCCCTCACCCAGGATGAGATTCTGCGCGATCTCAAGATTGACGAGTACCCGGTGTCGGCCAAGGGACCACGGAAGATACGCGCCTACGAAGGTTCTGAGGGCACCGTGCGCCAGAAGTTTGAGCGCGACAAGGCCCGCATTCGAGACCTCGGTTTTGAGATCGACACCGTGACCCACGACGACGGTTCCGTCGGCTACAAAATTGATCCCGCCAGCGGTTACGCGCCGCCCATTTACTTCAGCCCGGAAGAGGAGCGGGTTGTCAAATTGGCGCTGGCGTTTTGCGGCTTTGGCAAGTCGGGCGCGTTCAGCGTCTTTAACGAAGTTCCAGCCACCGACGGAGGTCTCGAGTCGTCGAACTACTACACCCCCGTGGTTCGGGCTCTCAAACTCGGTCGCTCCCTCGCCTTTGACTACTTCTCGGCCACGAATCGCCCACGACTCGTCGATCCGCTCGTCATCGACGTCTTTTACGGCACCGCCTACTTAGTGGCGCGCGTGAAGGACGCGAATGAAATTAAGGGGTACCGCTTTACTCGAATGACGTCAATGCCCGTGGTTCTACCCGACACGTTCGACGTCGATGACGTGACGATGGCCATCGCGCGCGCGTGGCGACCGGAGTACGCGAAGTCGCCGCGACCGGTCGACGTGGTCGTGTCCACGAACGAGAATTACGCCGACTTGTTGGTGCGTCAATATCCCGAGGCGCTCGCCGCGCGTAAGAGCGGCGGCAAGGTCGAGGTCGGCCTCACCTTCGAGAGTCCCCGGGCCGCGATGCGCTTCGTTCTCGAAGGGGCGGATCGCGTGCGACTCCAGTCGCCCAAATCGTTGAAGAGCGAGCTCGCCGCCTGGCTGAAAGGTGTCAACCGGGGTGCGGTCCCCAATGAGGGCACCCTCGTGTTCGATACGTCGCTGGCGAGCGACGTGTTGGGTCAGACCCTTCAGCTCTTACACGCGGTGTACGTAAGTGAAGACGGCCTGCGCGTTAGCGAGCTGGCCCAGCGTTTCGCGCTTTCGCCCGAGCACGTTCGACTCATCATGGACCGTCTGGTCTCTCTCGAACCCATGGCCGAGACCACCGACGGCACCGACACGTTTCCGGCGCACGTCATCAAAGAGTGCGACGACTGGGACAACGAGGCTACCGACGACTCCACCTATCGGGCAGACTTCTCTGACTTGCCTCAGGGCGTTGACGATCCCTCGCCCTTCATGTGGCGTGACCTGTTCGAGCTCAACATCGCCCTTCGCGAAGCGTCGCGAATCTACTCCGACCCGGCCATCCATTCCGCCATTGAGAAAATTGAGGGGGCGACGAGGGCGCCCGTGCAGGTCGAGATGGCCTCCAACGAGGTACTGCTCGCCCAAGTGGAGAGCGCCATCGAGGGTCACTCCCAAATCAAGATTGAGTACACCCCGGGCGTCACTGAGCAGTCGCACACACGAACCATTGAACCTCGAGAAGTCAAGGTGCTCAACGGCCATACCTACGTGCGCGCATACTGCACCGCTCGTGAGTCGTGGCGGACCTTTCGGGTCGATCGAATCAACGCGGTACTGGCCATTTCGCCCGCGAGCGAACCTCGCCCTGTGGACACCGTGTCGAACTGGCTCACCCAAGTCGGTGAGGAGGGCGAGGAGATCGTCGTGGTGGTGGAGGCGTGGAATCGCTGGCTTTTCGAGCCACTGCCGGGAGCGCAGTGGCTCTCTCTTAGTGACGGGCGCCACGCCGTGAGATTCCGGGTCTCCGATAGTTCCTTCGTCGATCACTTGATGTTGCGCGCCGGGCCGGGGGCAGTGGTCGCAACGGCCTCCTACGCCAAAGCGGGCCACGAACTCGCGAGGAGGATCGCCGCCCAGCTTTAGGCGACCGTTGGGCACTTCGAAAGAGGTGTCCGTGCTTCGCCTACTCCCTCGGCGTTCGAACGACGTCAAATATTTCACTGACGATCTCGCCCACGAACTCGATGGCTTGCGCGACGGTTCCCCCGGCTGGTGGCTTCGAGGGGAGGGCGACACGCGGGTGCTCTCTGACGTGGCGCGCGTGCTCGTCACGAGTGAACGTTCGGCGATCTACGGCTACGACCTGGTCGTAGCGGCGCCGCGACCGATATCGGTGCTACTCGCGGTCGACCCCGAGCATGCCTCGGGCGTGGTTGCCGCGCATCGAGCCTCGGTTCGCGCCGCGATGGCGTATTTGGAAGATCGTGCGCTGGTGGTGCGCGAATGTCGAGAGGGAGTGACACGCTACGACGCCGCTTCGTGGCAGCGCGTCGTGAGTTTCACGCACGGACTCAATCGTCACGGTGAGCCCCACCTGCACGACCACGTGCTCGTGGGGGCTCGTCCGGCGGGTGAGCGAAACGTGCTCGACTCTCGCGCGCTCTACGCGCATGCGCTCAGCGCCGATGCCCTTTATCGCACGTCGCTTCGCTACGAGCTGGCCCAGCGCACGCCATGGTCGGTGTGGCGCTCTTTTGAGGGCGTGGAGCACGTGGCCGGTCTCGACGAGGGCTATCGGGCGCTGTGGAGCGGCCACCACTCTGATCGTGGCGAGAAGCTGACGTGGAGTCGAGACGAGACAAAGGCGTCGTGGGCGCGCGACCGCGAACGGTTTCAGCCGCTGGGCCAGTTGCCCGTTCCCTCGCGGGATCGAACGGTTCTTGACGAACATCGCTTCTCTGGCGCCCTCGAAGGTCGTCGTGACGTCGCGCGACGTCACGTGCTCGCCGCCTGGGCCGATGCGGCGCCCTTCGGTCAAGATCCGAACGATCTCACGCGGGCGCTCGACGCCCTCTATCCGAGGCTTTTGGGTAGCGGCGGGGTCCACGAGCCGACGATGGGTGTGGCGCAAGCACGAATGATCGGCGTCGTGCGCGAACTCGGTCCCCGTCCCCTTGATCGACGCGAGTTCGACAGCTGGTGTCAACGTTCTCGTGAAAGGTCCCGATCCCGCGACGGGCGCTCGAGATAGGGGCGAAATCGTTCGTCGCGGTACGCGGACGTGAGTCTTACCCATTTGAGCTGGTTCTGCGCGTCGAGGCCCAACGCGTGGCCCGTGCGCCCGCGCGCGAGTTCACTCATGGTCACGCGGTCGCGCTCGACCCAGCTCGTCGAGTGGCCCCGGGCGTGGCCCTTGGCGTCTCGCTGCACGCTGGGCGAGGGCGCCAGCTCTCGCCCCGCGAGGTGGCGCAGCAACTCGAGCGTGGCGTGATCCGCGATGCCCGGGAGGATCAGAGTGGTCGGAAATAGAGAGAGGAAGCCCTCCGCCGAGGCACCCCATCGGGCGCGAGCCTGGCTGAGGTCCTGGAGGCAGGCCAAGGTCAAGACGCCCTGGCTACCGCCCTCGGAGACGATGCTGGCCAGTCGGGGGAGCGGGGCGACGTTGGCGAGTTCGTCCAGGGCGAGCAAGAGCCGGGCCCCTAGGTGGTGTCGGTCGTAGGTGGCGTGCACGAGTTCCTCAACCAGACCGACGACGAGAGGGATGGACACGGCCTGGTGGCGGCTCGGGGCCACGACGTGGAGCTGATGCGGACCGCTCAAGAACTCGTCGATGTCGAGCGGCGCCTCGCGAGCCGAGGCGCGAGCGGCCTCGGTACGAACACCGGCGAAGAGCCCGGCGGCGGTCGACCAGATGCTCGAACGTTCGCGCTCTTCGGTGGCCAGGACACCGCGCAAGAGGGTGACCGAGGGATGATGATCGCCGTGAAGCTCGTTGAGTTCCTGAAGTAGGTCATCCCACTTTCGCTCGTCGACGCGCGAGGCGAGTTGGCCGAGTGACTCGCCGCGAAGTGCACTCGCGTGCATCAGTGGAGCGACTAAAGCGCCGGCTCTCTCACTCCAGTGGTCGTCACTTCGCTCGACTCGACCACGACGCGCGACGTCCAAAAGGCTTCGAGAAGCCAAAACGGCGCCGTCCCAGGTTAAAGATTGTCTTAGAGGTGAATAACCGATTCGATGCACTCCAGGGGGCGTGACGACGGTTCCCGAAGGATCGAAGAGCAATGTCGCGCCGTCGTGACGTGATCGCGCCAGCAGTGACACGACGTCATTCTTAGTGGAAGTGACCACGCATGAAGCAGTTGTCATCAGGAGATTCGGAACAATGACGGACGAAGTCTTTCCGCTTCGCGTTGGACCTAAGACGAGTGTTGAACGTTCGTGTCCACTCATCGCGTCACCGTGAACACCGCGACCTAAGTAGATACCGGAGTCAAAATTCACGCCAAACCATCGGTCGGAAAAGTTCTCGAAATACTTGACATTGGTGCGAATAACGACTGAACTTTTAGATGTCCTTCTGCGGAGGAGGCCAACGTTGTTCCGTACGTTGCTATGCAACGTTAAGAAGGGCGCTCTTTCGCATAAGGGCCGTGCACTGCGATCAGTCGCCGCACAGCCGTGAGGTTGGGTGGTACATGGCCGAGTTCATGAGATATCAATGCGGTGCCTGATGTGAGTACACCTACGTGGTGCCTCGGGGTCCCAAATTGATTCAACGTTGAGTCCCAAGGAGGGAAAGTGGCACCAGCCGCGAAGAAGAAGGCAGCGAAGAAGCGTCCTGCTGCGAAGAAGGCCGCCAAGAAGCGTCCTGCTGCGAAGAAGGCCGCCAAGAGGCGTCCTGCTGCGAAGAAGGCCGCGAAGAAGCGTCCTGCTAAGAAGGCCGCGAAGAAGCGTCCTGCTAAGAAGGCCGCCAAGAGGCGTCCTGCCAAGAAGGCTGCAAAGAAGTAGTCAAGACCTTCACGAGTCTTGATCTCGAGGGGGCCGCAGGGCCCCCTCGAGTGCTGTCCAGCCGTTGTCGAGATCACTCAATTGATCAACGTCAAAGCGCCAGGGGCTGTCGGTCACAACCCGGTACTCAACTTCGAGGTTCTTGGCTTGTTCGACGTGTCGAAAGCGTGACTGGGGTCCGTAGGCGAAGTGGAAGTCCAGCCCCGTGGGGATGACCAGGACGTTCGTGCCTTGGCCGAGATGGTCGGTCACGACCGTGATTCCAGGCTTGGGCACGAAGTCCCCGAGGCCCTCGGGATAGCGAAGGTCCCCGTGCACGATGATCAATCGTTCGAAGCGACCCGCCAGACCTCGGTACGCGTCTTGAACCGCCTCGTTGAGGTTGGTCGCTCGAGACCTCCATACCTCAGCGCCGGTGGAGCTGGCAAAGTTCGAAACGTCGGGGTGTTCACTGAGCACGATGACGTGACGGGGTTGGCTCATGAGAATTACCGCCCGAGCCAACTTTTTGGCGAGCTCCGTCACGTCCATGTCAGAGCCCCGACGCAGGCGCTCTTTGGCAAGATCAAACTGCTTGAGGGGGACGACGATGGCCTCAGTGGTCATAGGGGTGAATGCTACGTGGCGGGAATCTCGGTACCCTCGTAGTGGTGAGTGCGCCAATCCCTGATCTCCTTGAGTTTGAGAGAGCGCTATTGGCTCGAGGGGAGGTGGTGGTCGGAGTTGACGAGGTCGGGAGGGGAGCACTCGCGGGTCCCCTGACGGTGGGTGCAGTCGTCGTCCGAGGCGACCAACGGCCGCCTAATGGGCTTAACGATTCCAAACTTCTCTCGTCGGCCCGCCGGGCGTCGTTGGTAGAACCACTTCATCAGTGGGCGGCCGAGTGGTCGCTCGGGTCAGTCAGCGCCGCCGAGATCGACGATTGGGGACTGCGCCTCGCTCTGGCGGTGGCGGCGACGCGAGCGCTCGAGAAACTGAAGTCGGCGCCCACGCACGCCTTAATCGACGGGAATTTCAATCTCTTGCGCTGTCCGCACGCTGTCAGTTTTGCAGTCACGGCACCGCCGCCCCTTCGCTACGATTCTCTTCCCGTCACGACCCTGATCCAGGGTGATCGAAGAAGTGCTTGCATTGCGGCGGCTGCCGTCTTGGCCAAGGTCCATCGGGACGCGGTCATGGTCGCTTTGCACGAGGAGTTTGGCGAGTACCAATGGGCCCAAAATAAGGGGTACGGGGCTCCGGAGCACCTAGAGGCGATTCGACGCCGTGGGCCGAACATCCACCACCGACGGACCTGGCATCTACCAGTGCCCTCACCGTAAGGGCGGGTAGATCATCATGGATCGTGCCAGGCGACTCGGAGATTTCCGACCAGTTGACTAGGATTGTGCAGTTATGTCCTCGTTGCTCTCCGTCAACAATCTGAAGGTTCAGTTTGCGACACGAAAGACATTCGCCACCGCCGTTGACGACTTTTCCTTAACCATAAATCCTGGCGAGAGCGTCGGACTGGTCGGAGAGTCGGGCTGTGGCAAGACCACGACGGGACTCGCCATCATGCGACTCTTACCGGGCAACGGCACGATTACGGGGGGCAACGTCGTGCTCGACGGGGTCGATCTGGCGACACTGGACGAAAAGGAGATGCGCCACTATCGCGGAAAGGAAGTGGCCCTAATTCCTCAAGACCCCATGAGCTCGCTCAACCCCACGATGAAGATTGGTCGTCAGATTGGTGAGGGCCTTCGAATTCATTCGGGCGCGAGTGACGTCGAGGCGCGCCAGCGTGCCCTCGAGGTGCTGGAGATGGTTGAAATGCCCCGACCAGCTGAGCGCCTGGGCCAGTATCCCTTCGAGCTCTCGGGCGGCCTTCGCCAACGCGTCATTATCGCGATGGGTCTGGTCTGTCAGCCAAAATTGCTCATCGCTGATGAACCAACAACCGCCCTGGACGTCACGATTCAGGCCCAGATCCTCGACATCATCGACCGACTGCGCTCGGAGTTGAATATGGGCCTCTTGCTCATTACCCACGACATGGGGGTGATCGCGGGACGAACTGATCGCGTGGTGGTGATGTACGCGGCCAAAAAGGCCGAGGAAGCGCCCACGCTCGAACTCTTTGACTCAATGCATCACCCCTACACCCAATCGCTGTTGGCGTCGATGCCGAACTTGGACAACACCACCAAACACGAACTCGCCTCGATTTCGGGGCTGCCACCCGACCTGACGAAGGAGATCGTGGGCTGTCGCTTCGCGCCGCGCTGCTCGTACGCCACCCAGCAGTGTCACGACGTCGATCCACCGTTGACCGTAAAGGGTGACCGGGTCTACGCGTGTTTTCACCCCACGGAAGGTCCGCTGCCCCTGGTCATCCGGGCGGATTATGTCGCGAGCCTAAGTGCGACCGCTGGCAACGCCAATCTTGTCGAAGTTCAAGGTCTCGTCAAGGAGTTCCCGATCAAGGCCGGACTCGTCCGGCACAAGGTCGGCGCGATTCATGCCGTCTCCGACGTCAACTTCACCATTAGAGAAGGTGAGACCTTCGGACTGGTGGGCGAGTCGGGTTGTGGCAAGACGACGATCGGCCGGATGGTGGTCGGACTCGAACATCCAACGAGCGGTCAGATTACATTCGACGGACAACTCGTGTCCGCGAGACGCTACAAGCCCAAGCGCGCCGAACTCCGCCAACGCCAGATGATGTTCCAAGACCCATACTCGTCGCTCGATCCGCGAATGAAAGTTGAGGAGATACTGGCCGAGCCGCTGGTTATTCAAGGTGACGGCACTAAGGCCGATCGGGCAGAGCGGGTGAGCGAGTTGTTACTCGCCGTCGGCCTCGAACCATCGGCCGCAGATCGCTTCCCCCACGAGTTCTCTGGCGGTCAGCGTCAGCGCATTGGATTCGCGCGAGCGTTGGCCCTGAATCCGCGTCTAATCGTGGCCGACGAGCCAGTGTCGGCTCTGGACGTCTCTATTCAGGCGCAGATCTTAAACCTGATGAAGGACCTGCAAAAGCAGCACAACCTCACATACATCTTCGTTAGTCACGACCTCGCGGTGGTCTACTACATGGCCGACACCATTGGCGTGATGTACCTCGGCAAAATCGTCGAATTGGGCGACGCCGAATCGGTGTTCCGCCAACCGGCACACCCCTACACCCAGGGTCTCTTGGATGCGGTGCCGGTGCCCAACCCCGTGGAAGCTCGGGCCCGGCGCGGACGCCAGGTCACGGGGGAACTGCCCTCGTCGGTTCATCCGCCCTCGGGCTGTCGGTTTCGTACCCGTTGTCCTCGCGCGCAGGAGATCTGTGCTCTGGAGGAGCCCCTGTACCAAGACTTTGGCCCGAACCACAAGGCGGCCTGTCACTTCCCGTTGCAGACCCCGGTCACCATCAGTTCTCCCACCGCGCTGACCTTCCAGTAATCTCTCTTGCCGCGCACGCCCATGGCTGGGCGTTGGTTATCGCTCGAGGAGACGCACTTCAAAGGCGTCGCGAAGCGCGTCGCCGATGTAATTGATGGAGACGACGACCAGGATGAAGATCGCCCCGAGGGGATAGACCTGCCACCAATAGTTGTTCTGGAGCTGTACGGCGCCGTATTGGAGCATTGTTCCCCAGTCCGTCTGGGGCGCGCGAATGCCCAGTCCTAGAAAGCCCAGCGCCGAGAGGGCCAAAATCGCGTCCGCCACCGAAAACGTGGCGACCGTCACAATATTGCTGATGGAGTTGGGAAAGACGTGTTGGCGAATGATATGCCACTTGCTCGCGCCCATCGAGGTGGCGGCTTGAGAGTATTCCAGTTTTCGGATTAAGAGGGCGTCGCCTCTGATGATGCGGGCGTTACCGAACCAGCCGGTAACCCCAATGACGACAATGAGGAACGTCGTGCTTCGCCCAAAGATGGTGATCAGCGTGATGAGAAGGAAGTAGAAGGGGATTGAGAGCATGGCGTCGATGATTCGCATCATCACGGTGTCGACGACTCCGCCAAAGAATCCCGAAATCATGCCGTAGACCGTGCCGACGACGATCGTGATAAAGCCCGCGAGGAAACCGAGCGTCATTGAGTATTGGCCGCCGTACCAGATACGTCCAAGTTCATCGAATCCCGAGCTGTCGGTGCCCAACCAGTGATGAGCTGAAGGTGGCGCGTTCCAGCGAAAACCGAACGTCGCGGCCTGGTTCGTCTGATTACCCGGGTCAATGTGGGGCATCAAGTAGCACAGCGCAGTGATGAACACCAGGTACACGACCGAAATCACGGCCAACTTGTTGTGGCGAAAGATGCGAATGCGCTGACGCCAAACAGGCGTCACCTGATCGGTGCTCTGAGTGTCGTCAACGGGTTCGCGGGTGAGTGTCACCGTCCGGTCCCTTCGACTCGAATGCGGGGATTGACGATCCCGAGCATGATGTCGGCGATGAGGTTTCCCGCGAGCGTCAGAATCGAAATCAATAAGGTGATGCCGAGAATGACCGGGATGTCAAGGTTGGTGGCGGCCGCGACGGTTTGAATGCCGAGGCCGCCGTAGTTGAAGACTGACTCGATGATCAGTGCGCCGCCTAAGAGTCCGGGAATGGAGAGACCCAGGATGACCACGATCGGCCCCAGGGCGTTGCGGAAGGCGTGGCGCATCAGTGTACGGCGGTTGGAACACCCTTTCGCCTTCGCCGTTCGCATGTAGTCCTGCACGAGCACTTCGAGCACGGCGCCGCGCATGAATCGACTCAAAAAGGCCAGTGACAAGAGCGTCAAACAGGCGACCGGAAGGATAAAGCCGACGGGATTGGTGAAGATGGCCCACGGCGCCACGCCCTGGGGGGGCGAGCTGGGCAGGTGAGGAAAGTGAAAACTAAAGAAGTCAAGCGCGAGCTGGCACAGGAGAAAGGCCGGCACTCCATACAGAATGAACGCCACGCCGGTCCCCGCGTAGTCGAAGCGAGTGTTGCGCTTTGAGGCCTGAGCGATACCGAGCGGTATGGCGATGATGGTCGTAAAGAAGAGTGATGATGCGGCGAGCCAAATAGTGCGAGGAATGTACAGCCTGATGATTTGTAATACCGACATGTTCTGTTTGTACGAGTGGCCCAAATTAAAGTGCAGGAAGACCTGGCCAACGTACGTGATAAATCTGACCACGTAGGGATGATCCATGCCGTGCTGGATTCCCCAGATCCTCACGTTGGCCGGGGAAGCCTTTGTTCCCAAGACGGCGTAGGCCGGACCCAGGATGCCGTGGTACTGGAAGTACGGCAGCGTAAAAGTCACCAGCATCACGATAAGCAACACAATGATCGACTGGACAATTCGCCGAATCACGTAACTAAACACGCGAAAAGTCTATCAGCGGTGCAACGGAGAAGGGGCCGCGGCGGTCACGAAAGCGTATCGAGAAACAACGAGGCCCCCCTCGCGGGGGGCCTCGTTGTTTCGATCACCGAGTGATCTTGACTAAGTGATTTAGAAGTGGAGGTACTCCGGCATGAAGTTTTCGAGTGGGTTCGGTGTGAAGCCAATCGAGCTCTTCTCGGTCTTGATGATCTCACCGGCGCCGGTCACCTGGGGCTGGTAAAGAACCGGCAACTGCTTGGCCGCGTACGTGGCGTACGCCGTCAACTTCGCCGTACCAAAGGTCGTTCCGTTGATCAGCG
>DATLTW010000030.1:0-3867 GCA_035533495.1 Acidimicrobiales bacterium
GCACCTGCTCGAGGTGACTCGTGAACTGCTCGGTGAAATGGCGCTCAACCTCTCCGACGGCAACACCGAAGTCTTCGCCGAGATCGCGCCACCCGCCGCACAACTGCTCGCGGTCTACACCAGCGCCGGACCCGATCTCGATGTCGCGCGCGCGCGAGTGAGCGTGCTCGCCTTCTGTGACGGCGCGACGCTCTACGACGGCGTGAACCACCTTCACGTCGGCTACTCACTGTGGTGCGACGCACTGGCAACGACGGACCCGATCGCGCGAAGCCAGTTGATCTTGGCCGGGTCACTCCACCTCGCCGTGCACGAGCAGAACCACCTCCAGGGGGTCATCGTCTCCAGCATGGACATGGGCGTCAATCAAGCGGCCTCGCGTCTGAAGGCGAAACTCGCCCCTCGCGCGAGCGCGGACGACGCGGATCACGTCGTGGACGAGGTGCTTCGCCCGGCGGTGCACGGCATCGGCGATCTCTGGGACGACGTGATGACGGCGACACTCGGTACGCTGACGAGCCCCGAAGGGACGATGCGCCTCGACCACGACGTGCCACTCCCGGGTACTGGACTCTTCGTTCCCGCCGATCTCAGCCCGATGATCGTGAATGAATTGGCAGCGGTTCGTAGCCAGTTTGACCACGCTCGCGAGGGCGGGAAGGGCAGTTTCGCTCTGGACTGGGCGAGCTTTCGTGACCGGATGAACTTCATCGCCAACCTCTTCGTCTCTCGCCACCACGAACCTCTCTTGTTCGTGGCGCCGTTTACCGACGCCGAGTTGAGGGACCTTTGTGCCGATCGTGTCCCGACACCGGTGAAGGCGACGTCGTGACGACGTCGGACGCCGTGAAGGCGCCGTCGGTTGGTCTCGAAAGATTCAGCGACGAGTTCCTCGAGTCACTTCGTGGAGAAGGCGACGAGCCGGCCGATCGAGCGGTGCGCGTCTTCTTCGACGCCGTCGACGCGCCGGTTTCTGCGCTCTATCCGCTGGTGGCCCGCGCGGCGGGGGCGCCCCTTGCCGACGAAGAGGCGCCGGGCGTCGGGCCTTTCGTCCGCCTGAAGGAGCCGTGGCCGAGTTGGACGGAGCCAGCGCTCGTCGCGCGCGGTCAGGATCTCTTCGGCGACTGGGGCATGCAACTGGCGTCCGGGCTCTTCCTCGCGTCGCTCCCGATGTCCTACGCCTGCGCGAAGGGCGCCGAGCCTCTCGTGCGCACGGCACGCATGACCAAGAGCCCGAAACGACGTATCCTCGAGACTGGTCAGATGATCATCGAGGCAATGTCGCCGCGATCGCTGGAGCCGGGCGCGCGCGGCTACGCCGTCGTGCGTCACGTGCGGGTGATGCACGCCGCGGTCCGCCATACGCTCAGCGATCCAAAAGCCATCGAGACGATCGGGGGCGCCGCGATGCCGGCCTGGGACGACTCGTTGGGTGTGCCGCTCAATCAGGAGGACCTGCTCGGGACGCTCCTCGCGTTCAGTGTCATCGGCATCAGGTCACTACGACAAGTTGGTGTGAAACTGAGCGACCTCGACGCCGAATCCTACGTGCACACGTGGAATCTCGTCGGTCATCAACTGGGGATCCGAGAAGATCTCTTGCCACTCAACCACGCCGACGCCACAGTCGTGGCCGATAGCATCTTCAATAGACAGAGTGAACGCAGCGACGCCGGCCGTGAACTCACAGCCACGACCATTGCCACGATGCAGGAACTGCTGAAGACGAAGCTGCTCAGCGGCCTGCCGGCCTCGGGGATCCGCTTCTTCCTGGGCGAGGACACCGCGGACTTGTTGGGCGTGCCGTCGGGGAACTGGACGCGGCGTCTCTTTGGTGCGATGCGTCACGTCGACGCGCCCATCGACGCAATGCTCTCGTGGCTACCGGGTAAGCACTCGCTCTCGTCGGCGATAGGTCGACGAGTGGTCACCGGACTCGAAGAGGTCGAACGTGGTCACGGCCGCCCACGGTTCGAGATCACTGACGAACTTCGCCAGGCGTGGGGAATCAAAGCGCCGTAGGCGACCGGGTACTGCTCGTTGGAACGCTGGACCACACGCGAACTCGCGATTCTAACGGCGAAAACGTGGGGTCACCTCGTCGCGCTCGATCACACGCTGGCCCGCGCGAAACACGGATCAGCACCGTTTCCTTCGCCGTTCTTGTGACGTTGTTCGCAAGATGGAGCCGTCTCGGATTTAGGGCAGCCGGATCAGGACGTTGATGATAACGGCGCGTTCGCCCGACGGGAGTTCAAATGGTCGACATCATCCCAATTCCCTAAGAATGCATCTCTTTGGGGACGGTTTTGTTCAACGAGGTGGAATGCCACGGTAAATTTCGAGGGTGAGTCCAACCCCCTCGTACGCTTTGCGTCTGGCCACGGCTCGTCTGCTCCACCGATTCAACTTCGGCCCAACCCCGGGTCAATACGCCGAACTGTTGCGGCGCGGTCTTGGGGCCACCCAAGCAACGGTGCTCGAACACGGTCGGGCGGATCCCGGACTTGCGTCGGTCGACGCGCTCGTCCTCGCGGACCTCGGACCCTTCCCGGCAGCGGGCACCGCCGCGGCGACCACGTTCTGGAACACGATCTACGCGAACAGTAGCGAGCTGGTGAGCTGGTGGCTCGATCGCATGGCCCTTTCGCGTTATCCCTTGACCGAGCGCATGACGTGGTTCTGGCACGGACACTGGGCGACCTCGATCTCGGGCGTCGAGTATCCACTGGCCATGTTGAAACAGAACAACACGCTGCGAACGCACGCGCTCGCGAATTTCAAGGACATGGCGAGGGCGATGGCGATTGACGGCGCGTTGAACGTCTGGCTCAATAACAACGAGAACTACCTCCAGTCGCCCAACGAGAACTTGGCGCGTGAGTTCATGGAACTCATGACGCTCGGGGTGAACAACTACACCCAAAGTGACGTCACCGCGGCGGCCCGCGCGCTGACGGGCTACTCGACCGTTGGTTCGACCGGCAACGTCACGTTCGACGCGGCGCAACACTTCGCCAAACCGCTGACCATCCTCGGAACGAGATCGACGTTCAACGCCGAGAGCTTCGCGACACTCGTCGTGTCGAAGCCGCAGGACGCCAAGTTCATCACGGACCGCCTTTGGTTCCGTTTCGTCTCGGGCACGACCACCCCTCCGTCAACGCTCGAGAAGAACTTCGCCGGTCGTGACATCTCGTCGCTCGTCGGTGCGCTCGTTCATTCTGCGGCGTGGAGCAACCCGAAGAACTCCCTCGTGAAGTCACCGGTCGAATGGTTCATCGGAGCGTGTCGAGCGCTCAAGGTGCGACCATCGACGTTGAACGCGGACGGCCTGCAGTGGGAACTGTCCCAGATGGGTCAGCTACCCTTCAATCCGCCCAACGTGGGCGGCTGGACGTACGGGCAAGCGTGGCTCAGTGGTGTCTCGTTTCAGTACCGAACGGAATTGGCGCAGCTGATTGTCGCGAAAGGTGATCTCTCGCCTCTCTCGGTGCCGAAGTCAAAGATGGTGCAGGCGTGTGCCGACTGGCTAGGTGTCGCTGAGTGGTCGAGGCGTACCGCGAGCACGCTCGCCGCGGCGTCGGGGACTCCGTCGATGATGGCGCTGGCGGCGTTGCTCAGCCCCGAGTACGTGGTGAGCGCATGATCGAGTGCGAATTCGACCGCCGGCGATTCCTTCAGTGGACCGGAGCTGGAATGTTCGCGGCCGTTTCCGCTCAGCTCTCCTTCGAGTCGTTGGCGAGCGCGGCGAGTTCGTCACCGTTGCCCGCGAACACCCCGATTCTCGTGCTCGTGACGCTCTACGGTGGTAACGACGGGTTGAACACGGTGGTGCCCTTCACCGATCCGATCTATCAGAGCGCA